>NZ_CP038462.1:3300000-3558816 GCF_004777465.1 Nocardioides daphniae | reverse complement strand
GCATGTTGCCCCAAATGGGTGACGTTGCTGGTGCCGCCGGCATCCGGAGAAGGTCCAAGGAACACGATGTGTGCTGGTCAGACCGGGTTTTCGGCACTTTGTGGCACAGGTCACACATGCGCTGGAACGCGTCAGGAGCTGCCAGTGGAAAGCTTCGAGCGAGCAGTGAAAGTAACAACCCGGGCGGCTCGTAGCAAGGCGTCATCCACAGGCCCCGTCGGCGTGTTCCCGTCCGGCCTCCCCAAGGGGTGCGCGCTGGTTTGACCCTCGGACGACGCTCCGCGTACCGTTGGCAGGTCGCCCGACGTCCGCTCGTGGTCGACCGGTGCCGCACGTCCACGGAAATTCACCCACATCAAAGGGTGTGCCGTGGGGAGGGCGGTGCCAGCCGAATGCTGAATCCGCGCCTCCGCCGGAGTGGACACCCCGCAACAAGAACACTGGAGAATTCTCGTGAGCAAGCGTACGTACCAGCCGAACAACCGTCGCCGTCACAAGGTGCACGGTTTCCGCCTGCGCATGCGCACTCGCGCCGGCCGCGCCATCCTGTCGGCGCGCCGCCGCAAGGGCCGCAGCAGCCTCACGGTCTGAGGGCCGACCTCGGCCCACTGAGCGGGACTCCGTGCTGCCGCGTCGCCATCGTCTGACCGAGAGTTCCGGCTTTCGGCAGGCGGTCAGGCGGGGCGCCGCACCGGCAGCCGCACCGTGGTCCTCCACTGGCTCGCCGACGACGGCATCGACTCGTCGCAGGTGGGCTTCGTGGTGAGCAAGGCAGTGGGAAACGCCGTGGTCCGCAATCGCGTGCAGCGACGACTTCGTCACCTGACCCGGGAGCACCTCCAGGAGCTCCCGGGTCGTGGTGTCCTCGTGGTCCGTGCCAACCCGGCCGCAGCCGAGGCGTCGTACGCGACCCTCAAGGGTGACCTCACGAAGGGGCTCGTCCGCCTGCAGCCCGCCGGGTCGCCGTCGTGAAGCACCTGCTGATCGGGTTCCTGAAGCTGTACCGGACCTTCATCAGCCCGCTCTACGGCCAGGTGTGCCGCTACCACCCCAGCTGTTCGGCGTACGCACTTGACGCGGTGCGCGAGTATGGGAGCCTCAAGGGCTCCTGGCTTGCCGTGCGCCGACTGAGTCGGTGCCACCCGTGGGCCGCCGGCGGCTACGACCCAGTTCCACCCCGCACCAGCGCGGACTCCACCCCAACTCGAGGAGCTTGAGTGTTCGGCGACATCGGCAGCGCGATCATGGCGCCGCTCTACTACATCATCTCCGTGGTGCTGGTTGGCTTCCACAAGCTCTTCAGCACCGTGCTCGCTCCGGACAGCGGTGCCGCCTGGGTGCTCTCCATCATCGGCCTCACCGTCGTCATCCGCGCTGCGCTGATCCCGCTCTTCGTGAAGCAGATCAAGTCCAGCCGCAACATGCAGCTGATCCAGCCCAAGGTCCGGGAGCTGCAGAAGAAGTACGGCCACGACCGGGAGCGTCTCGCGCAGGAGACGATGAACCTCTACAAGGAGGCCGGGACCAACCCGTTCGCCTCCTGCCTGCCGATCCTCATCCAGATGCCGATCTTCCTGGCGCTCTTCCGCCTGCTCGATCGTGCCTCGCACGGTGAGTCGCGTGGTGTCCTGACGGAGAAGCTGGCCGAGCAGTTCGGTGAGGCCAAGCTCTTCGGCAGCGTGCCGATCTCCGAGACCTTCCTCGGCAACCTCGGTGGCGGCGGCAGCGTCGCGGTCGTCGTCGTGGCCATCATCCTGGTGCTCGCCATGACGGCCACCACCTTCATGACCCAGCGCCAGCTGATGGCCAAGAACATGCCGGCCGACGCCCTGAGCGGTCCCTACGCCCAGCAGCAGAAGATGCTGCTCTACGTGCTTCCCGTCGTCTTCGGTGTGGGTGGCATCGCCTTCCCCATCGGCGTCCTCATCTACTGGACCGTCTCGAACCTGTGGACCATGGGTCAGCAGTTCTACGTGATCCGGAACAACCCGGCGCCCGGCACCCCCGCGGCGACCGCCAAGCAGGCCCGCGACGACGCCAAGGCTGCTCGCAAGGGCATCCGCAAGGGTGCGCCCGAGGCAGCCCCCGAGCAGGTCGTCGAGGCCCCCGACGTCACCCACAAGCCCGCTCGCCAGCAGCCGAAGCGCCAGACGCGCTCGCAGCGGAAGAAGAGCTGACCCAGATTTCCGTGGCGCCGCGGCGCCACCCTTTCCCTACGCAGCAGGAGAAGTTGTGAGCGAGACCCAGAACGACGCCCCCAACGAGGGCACCGTGGTAGCGGAGGCTCCGCGACCCAGCAAGGTGGAGCGCCTGGAGGCGGAGGGCGACATCGCCGCCGACTACCTGGAGGAGCTCCTCGACATCGCCGACCTGGACGGCGACCTGGACATGGACGTCGACGGCGACCGCGCATCGGTCTCCATCGTCGGTGCCGACCTGTCGATGCTGGTCGGCAGCAACGGCGAGGTCCTCGACGCGCTCCAGGAGCTGACCCGTCTGGCCGTCTACCGTGAGACTGGCGAGCGCTCGCGCCTGATGCTGGACATCTCCGGCTACCGCGCGAAGAAGCGCGAGGAGCTGGTCGAGCTGGCGGCGCGTCTGATTGCCCAGGTCCGGGAGACCGGTCAGAAGGTCTCGCTCGACCCGATGACGTCCTTCGAGCGCAAGGTCGTCCACGACGAGGTGACCGCCGCTGGCCTGGTCTCCGAGTCGGAGGGCGTGGAGCCCCGCCGTCGCGTGGTCATCCTGCCTGCCTCGTAGTCGCTTCGCCTCCCCGTGTTTCACGTGAAACACTAGGGCTTATGGACACACCCCCCTTGCCTTCCCCTCCGGAGTCGGTACGGGGGGTGTGTGCGTCTGAGCGCCTCCCCCTGCTCGAGCAGTACGCCGCCATGCTTGCGACCGACGGCGTCGTACGTGGCCTCATCGGTCCGCGTGAGGTACCGCGGCTGTGGGACCGCCACATCGCCAACTCCGCGATTCTCAGCACCGTGGTCCCCGAGGGGATCACCTTGTGTGACGTGGGGACAGGTGCCGGACTTCCCGGCATGGTGGTGGCCATCGTCCGCCCTGACCTGAAGGTCACCCTCGTGGAGCCGTTGCTGCGGCGTACGACGTTCCTCGACGAGGTCGTGGAGGCGTTGGGGCTGGACAACGTCGAGGTGGTGCGAGGCCGGGCTGATGCCCTGCACGGCAGTCGCACGTTCGACATGGTGACGTCGCGGGCAGTGGCCCCCCTGGACCGCCTGCTCGAGTGGTCGATGCCCCTCGTCGCGCCCGAGGGTGAGCTGTTGGCGCTGAAGGGATCGTCGATCGCGGACGAGATCGAGAACGCCCGACCCACGCTGGAGAAATTCAGGTGCGACGAGCCCGTGGTGGTGGAGCTGGGCACCGACGTCCTCGAGTCCCCCACGTACGCCGTCAGGGTTTCGTGGGCCGATCCCTCCGCGCTACCGTTGCACCTGATCCGTGGCAAGTCTGCCTCGTCCACAGGATCGAAGAGCAAGGCCAAGCGACGCCGCCGGTGACGTGCGAGCATGGGCCGACAGCAGACACGGACCTGCACCAAACCACTTGCCGAGGGGAGACGTCGTGGATCGGGACGAGAAGTCACCCGCGATGCCCCCAGAGTTATCCACCGACGAAATCACCTCGTCTGAGCGTGACTCTCCACAGTTGTCCCGAAGTTATCCACAGGATGGCGATTTCCGAGGGGCGGAGACCCGGCACTCGGATCTCGCTTCGTCACCCGCTGTTTCACGTGAAACGCCCGGCACCTGGTGGACGTCTTGTCCTCGCCGCTGACTCCCGTCTCTGGCCAGGACCTGGCCGAGCGGCGCGTAGCCCCCGTCGCCGATCCGTACGACGCGCTCATTGTCGGGCCCTTGCCCCCTGCTTCCATGCCCCCGGAGCCACTCACCCCCTCCGCCACCCTCACAGGAGCGAACGACTTGTCGAGCAACGAGCCCACCGGTTCCGAACGCGCTGTTTCACGTGGAACCAAGTTCCGCACGGCGGCGGACATCGCTGCTTCGGGGAGCACGCCGTACGACGACAGCACCCCCCTCGCCAGGGCAGCGGAGCACGTCGTCCTGGCCCGTCACGGGCACCTGGTGAAGAACGCCCCGCCTCGTCCCGACAAGACGCGCGTCATGGTCGTAGCGAACCAGAAGGGTGGAGTCGGCAAGACCACCAGCACGGTCAACCTGGCCGCGGCCCTCTCGCAGCTCGGGCAGCGCGTCCTGGTGATCGACCTCGATCCGCAGGGAAACGCGTCGACGGCCCTCAACGTGGACCACCGTCGCGGCACGCCGTCGACGTACGACCTGCTGGTCGACGGAGCGGCCCTGACCGACGTCATCACGGACTGCCCTGAGCTGCCGAACCTCAAGGTCGTCCCGGCGACCATCGACCTGGCCGGCGCCGAGATCGAGCTGGTGTCCGTGGTGGCCCGTGAGAGCCGGCTCCACAAGGCGATCCAGGCGCACCCGTTGG
Organism: Nocardioides daphniae; assembly: GCF_004777465.1. Lineage (NCBI taxonomy): Bacteria > Bacillati > Actinomycetota > Actinomycetes > Propionibacteriales > Nocardioidaceae > Nocardioides > Nocardioides daphniae. Next base: position 3,554,322 of record NZ_CP038462.1, on the reverse strand, counting down.
TGGGCACCGCCGCCGATGTCGGTCCCGAGCGCTTCGACTTCGTCTTCGTGGACTGCCCGCCGTCGCTGGGCCTCCTCACCCTCAACGCCCTCGTGGCGGGTGAGGAGATGATGATCCCGATCCAGGCTGAGTACTACGCCCTGGAGGGTCTCGGCCAGCTGCTCGAAACCGTGGAGATGGTGCGCGCCCACCTGAACCAGCGGCTCAGCGTCTCCACCATCCTCCTCACGATGTACGACGCTCGCACCCGACTGGCCGCCAACGTGGCCAGCGAGGTTCGCGACCACTTTGGCGACACGGTCCTCAAGACGATGGTTCCGCGATCGGTGCGTGTCTCCGAGGCGCCGTCGTACAGCCAGACCGTGATGACGTACGACCCGGCCTCGCCCGGCGCCCTCTCCTACTTGGAGGCGGCACGCGAGATCGCCACGAAGGGAGCACCCACGTCATGAGCAACCCGAGCAGCCGTCCCCCGACGCGTCGAGGCCTGGGCCGTGGCCTGGGGGCCTTGATCCCCACCAGCCCGGCGCCGGCCCCGAGGGAGGTCGGTGAGACCCCCGAATCTGCGTTCTCCACGCCGGATTCTGGGGCCAATGGCGCCCGCGGCGCCGAAACCCACTCCGCTCAAAATCGCTCTGACAGAACTGGTTCTGTAGCCTCCGAAGCCACCGACGCTCTCCCGGTTGCCGGTGCCTACTTCCGGGAGCTGCCGATCGGACAGGTGCGCCCGAACCAGTGGCAGCCGCGGCAGGTCTTCGAGGAGGAGGCGCTTGCTGAGCTGGTGCACTCCATCAAGGAGATCGGACTGCTGCAGCCGATCGTCGTACGCCCTGCGGGTGACGACGAGTACGAGCTCATCATGGGTGAGCGGCGCTGGCGTGCATCGCAGGAAGCCGGTCTGGAGACCATTCCGGCGATCGTGCGTGAGACCGAGGACGCGGACATGCTTCGCGACGCGCTCCTGGAGAACCTTCACCGTTCGCAACTCAATCCTTTGGAGGAGGCTGCGGCGTACGGCCAGCTCCTCGAGGACTTCGGCTGCACGCATGACGAGCTGGCTCAACGCATCGGGCGTTCACGGCCGCAGATCAGCAACACCCTCCGCCTCTTGAAGTTGAGTCCCGCTGTGCAGCGACGCGTGGCTGCCGGGGTGCTGTCCGCAGGTCACGCCCGCGCTCTCCTGGCTGTTGACGACTCCGAGACGCAGGACCGGCTGGCACAGCGTGTGGTCGCCGAGGTCATCAGTGTGCGGGCACTCGAGGAGATCGTGGCCATGGGTGACCACGGCCGTCCCGAGCGTGTGGCGCGTCGGAAGAAGCCCACGGCACCCGGGCTCGCCGAGCTCGCTGATCGGCTCTCAGATCGCTTTGAGACGCGTGTGAAGGTGGATCTGGGTCGCTCCAAGGGCAAGATCACGGTTGAGTTCGCCTCCATGGACGACTTGCAGCGCATCATGACGCTCATGGACCCGCGCAATCGTGAGGATCGCGCCATCTGAGCGTGAAAGAGAACCAGTGGACGGGCCGGTTGCAGGTGCAGCCGGCCCGCTCTTCTTTCCCCGTGTGCTGGGTAGGCGGACAGTTGTATCCGGGTGTGTGTCCACGGCGTGGGTCGCGCCGCGTTTCACGTGAAACGTCAGTCGCCCTCGTTGCCCCGCGTGGCGTGGGAGCTGGAGCAACGCCAGTCCTACCGCCTCGAGGACCGTCTGGGCGCGCCGCCCTCATCGAGCACAACGAGGACGAGGACCGTGGGCCGGTGCCCGTCCAGGAGGTCCAGGAATTTGGCGGAAAGGTCTCCGTCTAGGGCGAGCGGCCCGTCGTGCACACCCGAGGTGAGTGCGACGGGCGGGGTACGGTCCTCGTGCGCTACCGCACCAACGTGAGCGACTCGGGGTCCAGGTGGTCGTCCTGCAGCGGCGCGAGGAGCGCGCGGCTGAAGCCTCGTCCCGAACGAGACTGTGTCGCCCCGACGCCAACTGGCAGGCGTGGGGTGGCGGTCGTGTTTCACGTGGAACGGTTGCCCGAGGAGCAGCGACCCGGCGACCACCTGGCCGGGCGGCAGGCGATCAGCCTCGTACCGATGCAGCCAGGGGCACTACCAGGCTCCTCATCGGTCTTCGAGTCGCGACTCCTCTCTCGATCTCCCTGGCCGCGGTCCGGCGACCACCACACCACGTGGTGACTCATCAGAATCCGGCTTGCCGTCGCAGTCCGACCCAGGCTGGACGGAGCCGGGGTCAGCCGCGCGCCGAGGTGCGTCAGGGACCAGCTCCACCCTCTGGCCGGGGTGTTCCCTACGGGATCCCATCGCTCGGCAGTCCCAGACCATTCATTAATATGTCGACATATCGGTTTTGGTGGAGCCGTAGAGCTACGTGCGCGAGTTCTGTGAGAGCGATTTTGAGCGAAGTGGTGATCCGCCCGTCGAACGGCGTACGACCCCAGATCGCTGCAGGGAAACCCGTTTTCGGCGTCCACGGTGCCATCGAAGCCGTGACCCAGGCCCCGCGACAACAGGGCGATCACGTACCGGTTCCACGGGGACACGCGCCCGGGGCTGACTGAACCCGAGCACTGATGACCCGGCTCCGGCGCAAAGCTCGAGGCTGCCCCCCGTCAACCACTGTCACGTCACCCACTGATCCCACCCCCCGCTGACCCCAACCACTTCTCGCCGCGGCCGCGGGACCCGCGGTGCTCTCTTGGACTGCACGACCCGCTGCACCCGTAGAGACTCAATTGTCGACAAAACGACAAGTCCCCTTGCCGATTACTCGACAAGAGGACTCATTTGGTTTCACGTGAAACCAATAGCGCTACTTCTTCTTCTGAGCCTTCGCCGCGCGCTTCTCCACCTTGCGGCGGGCTCGCTCGCGCTTCTCCTCGGCGTCCATCTCAGCAGCACGCTCCAACGTGGGGGCACCGCCGCCGTGACGAGCCGGCAGCCACCAGGAGCCGGGCGGCTGCTGGTCGGCCGGGTAGCCAGCGATGACCTCGTCCAGCATCTCCGTCATGACGCGGTGGAGCTCCGCGTTGTCAGCGTTCGCGTCCTCACCGTTGAACATCAGGGGCTCGCCGACCTTGATGTGGATGTGCTTGCCGCGCTTGAAGTCCTTGGGGTGGTCCTTGGTCATCATGAGCTGCGTCCCCCACAGCACGACGGGGATGACCGGGACGCCAGCGGTGGCCGCGATGCGGACGGCGCCGTTCTTGAACTCCTTGAGCTCCATCGCCCGGGAGATGGTCGCCTCCGGGAAGATGCCGACCAGCTCACCCTTCTTCAGGAAGTCGACGGCGTGGTGGAAGGAGGCGATGCCGTCACCGCGGTCGACGGGGATGTGGTGGAGCGAGCGCATGATCGGTCCGCCGACCGGGTGGTCGAAGACCTCCTTCTTCGCCATGAAGCGCACGAGGCGTCCACCGGCCGGCTGGGCCGCCAGGCCGCCGTAGACGAAGTCGACGTAGCCGATGTGGTTGTACGCCATCAGGGCGCCACCGCTGCGTGGGATGTTCTCCGCCCCGGTGATGGTGATCTTCTGGCCCAGGGCCTTGAACAAGGCCTTGCAGGTCAGGATGACCGGGGGATAGGTGATGTCACGCATGGTGCAAGAAGCTCCTGGCAGTCGGGACGGGGGACTGCCCGAAGCCTAGAGCAGCGGACTCACCGCCGGGTGGCGAGGAAGTCCGCGATACGACCGATCGCCTCTTCCAGGACCTCTGCGTCCGGGAGGGTCACCAGCCGGAAGTGGTCGGGGGCCGGCCAGTTGAAGCCGCTGCCGTGCGTGACCAGGATCTTCTTCGCCCGCAGCAGGTCGAGCACAAACTCCTGGTCGTCGTCGATCTGGTAGACCTCGGGGTCGAGGCGGGGGAAGCAGTAGAGGGCGCCGCGCGGCTTCACGTTGGAGACGCCCGGGATCTCGTTGAGCAGACGGTGGGCGAGCATCGACTGCTCGTAGAACCGACCGCCGGGACCGATGAACTCCTCGATCGACTGGTAGCCGCCGAGCGCCGTCTGGATGGCGTGCTGCGCAGGCACGTTGGCGCACATGCGCATGTTGGCAATCAAGGTGAGCCCCTCGAGGAAGTCGGAGGCCAGCTCCTTGGGGCCGGAGATCATCACCCAGCCGGCGCGGTAGCCGCAGACCCGGTAGGCCTTCGACAGGCCCGAGAAGGTCAGCACCAGGACGTCGTCGCCGGCGTACGTGGCGACGTGGTGGTGCTTGGCGTCCTCGAAGAGGATCTTCTCGTAGATCTCGTCGGCGAAGATGACCAGGTCGTGGCGGCGTGCGATGTCGACCAGACCCTTCACGATCTCCTCGCTGTAGACCGCGCCCGTGGGGTTGTTCGGGTTGATGATCACCAAGCCGTGCGTGTTCTCGGTGATCTTCGACTCGATGTCGGCGAGGTCGGGGTTCCAGTCGTTCTCCTCGTCGCAGACGTAGTGCACCGGCGTACCACCGGAGAGCGTGACGGCGCCGGTCCACAGCGGGTAGTCGGGCGCCGGCACCAGGATCTCGTTGCCGTCGTCCACGAAGGCCTGCAGCACCATGGAGATCAGCTCGGAGACACCGTTGCCGATGAAGACGTCCTCGACGCCGACCTCGCGCAGCCCGTGCGACTGGTAGTAGTTCATCACCGCGGTGCGCGCCGACCAGATGCCGCGCGAGTCGCTGTAGCCCGTCGAGTGCGGCAGGTGGTGGATCATGTCGGCGAGGATCGCCTGCGGCGCCTCGAAGCCGAAGGGCGCGGTGTTGCCGATGTTGAGCTTGAGGATGCGGTGGCCCTCGGCCTCCAGCCGCTGGGCCTCGACGAGGATGGGACCCCGCACGTCGTAGCGGACGTTCTGCAACTTCTTGCTCTGCTTGATCTGGCGCACGCGGTCATCCTGTCAGGTGGGGTCCAGCGCCTACCATTGAATATCCCGCAGAGGTGGTGTGGCACACAGTCGACGGAGGTTCTCGTGGCTCGCAGGACGCTCGACCTGGACACGGTCGCGCTGCGGGAGCTGCGCCCGGAGACCGGCACCTGCCTGCGCTGGAAGTACGACGCGGTCACCGCCGCGACCATCCCCGACGAGCGCGCGGGCGAGGCCCTCGAGGAGTGGGTGGCCGAGGTCGAGGAGCACTGGGGCGTCTGTGGACAGCTGCTGGTGGTCGACGACGCTCCCTGCGGCTACGTCCTCTACGCCCCGCCGACCTTCCTGCCCGGGCTCGGTGACGTGCCCACCGCCCCCGCCTCGCCCGACGCGGTGGTGCTGGCCGAGCTCGCCCTGCCCCTCGACGCCGCCCGTGCCGCCGACGGGAAGCGGCTGATCCAGGCGATGGCCCGCGACCTCGTCACCCGGGACGTCCCGGCGATCGAGGCCTTCGGGACCCACGGCGGCGGGGACGACGACGTACGCGCACGCTGCCTGCAGCCGATCGACTTCCTGGAGTCGGTGGGCTTCACGACGCACAGGGCGCACAGCACCACCCCGCGGCTGCGGATGGAGCTCCGTGCGACACGGACCTGGCGGAGCGAGGTCGAGTCGGCGTGGGAGCGCCTGGTGGGTGCTGTGCGCCCTGCGATGAAGCCTGGGTTGCGGCCCCCGGCGATGAAGCCCGAGGCCGGGGGTCTCAGATCAGACCCTCGAGCTCCTTGAGGATCGCGGCCTTCGGACGGGCACCGACGATGGTCCGGACGACCTCGCCGTTCTGGTACACGTTGATGGTCGGGATGCCGGTGACGCGGTAGGTCGACGGGGTGACCGGGTTCTCGTCGATGTTGAGCTTCACGAAGTTCATCTTGTCGCCGTGGGCGCCGGCGATCTCGTCGAGGATCGGGGCGACCTGACGGCACGGCCCGCACCACTCGGCCCAGAAGTCGACGAGCACGGGCTTGTCGGACTTGAGGACCTCGGTCTCGAAGTTCGCGTCGGTGACGGCGTTGAGGTTGGACATCGTGGATCCTTCCGGACGTTCGGTGGTGGGCAGCTGCTGCCCGTGTGGGATGAACAGTGCGACGGGGACGAATTGTTCCCCGCGCCGGGGTGCGAGGGTCAGACGCTCTCGGCGACCAGGGCCGCGGTCTCGGCGGCCGAGCCCGCGCTGGAGGCCTCGTGGTCGAGGGCGGCGATGAAGCGCTCCGCGTCCAGGGCCGCCGCGCAGCCGGTGCCGGCCGCGGTGATCGCCTGCTGGTAGGTGTGGTCGACCAGGTCGCCCGCGGCGAAGACGCCCGGGAGGTTGGTCGCCGTCGAGGGCGAGGAGACCTTCACGAAGCCCTCGTCGTCGAGGTCGACCTGGCCCTTGACCAGCTCGGAGCGCGGGTCGTGGCCGATGGCGATGAAGAGGCCGGAGATCTCCAGGTCCTTGAGGTCACCGGTGACGGTGTCGCGGACGGTGATCTTCTCGAGCGACTCGGCGCCGTGGATCTCGGCGACCTCGGAGTTCCAGACGATCTCGAGCTTCGGGTCGGCGAAGGCGCGCTCCTGCATGACCTTGGAGGCGCGCAGCTCGTCGCGGCGGTGCAGCAGGTAGACCTTGGAGGCGAAGCGGGTGAGGAAGGTGGCCTCCTCGACGGCGGAGTCGCCACCGCCGACGACCGCGATCACCTTGTCGCGGAAGAAGAAGCCGTCGCAGGTCGCGCACCAGGAGACGCCGCGGCCCGAGAGCTCGTCCTCACGCGGCAGGCCGAGCTTGCGGTAGGCCGAGCCGGTGGCGAGGATCACCGAGCGGGCGGTGTAGGTCTTGTCGTAGGTCTTCACGACCTTGACGTCGCCGGTCAGGTCGACCTCGACCACGTCGTCGGTGACCAGCTCGGCGCCGAAGCGCTCGGCCTGGGCGCGCATCTCGTCCATCAGGGCCGGGCCCATGATGCCGTCGCGGAAGCCGGGGAAGTTCTCGACCTCGGTGGTGTTCATGAGCGCGCCACCGGCGGTGACGGAGCCCTCGAAGACCAGGGGCTCCAGGTTGGCACGGGCGGCGTACACGGCGGCGGTGTAGCCCGACGGGCCGGAGCCGATGATGATCACGTTGCGCGGCTGGGTCTCGCTCATGGCGGCGGTGACTCCCTGGGGTGTGCGAGGCGGAGGGTCTAGGGCGGCGGTCACCCGAGGCGACCGACACGTGCACAACCGATCGTAGGTGCTGCGTGTTCCCCCACGGGGCGGACGTCCGCATCGAGACCCGGCCGGCGTCAGCCCGACGTCAGGGCAGGGGCACGTCGGAGGGGAGCGTCACCGTGCGTACGACGGTGCTCTCGCCCGCCACGCAGCTCACCACCCGCGCGACCACCCGGCCGCGCGCGTTCTCGGTGAGCACCAGGAGCGCTGGCTCGCTCTCGTAGACCACGTCGCGCACCTGACCGGCGCCGGTCCAGACGCAGTCACCGTTCGAGAACGTCGCCCCCACGCATCGGCCTGCGGTCGGCCTGAGCCGAGGTGTCGAGCGACTCGTCGAGGGGGGCCTCGGCCCCCGGCACCTCGTCGGCGGACGTGGAGGCCGGGGTCTCGGAGGCAGCGGCGGCGGCCGACTCGGTCACGGCCTCCGCCAGCAGGTAGCTCTGCAGCTCCTCGGCCAGGTCTGCCCGGGTCAGGGACGGCACCCCGTCGACGGAGCCGGCCGCGTCGGGGTCGCGGACCGAGTCGGCGCTGGTCGAACGGTCGTCGGAGGAGACCAGCTGGGGCACGACCGCACCGGCCGCGACGAGCACGACAGCAGCGGCGGCGACGCCCAGCCACGTACGACGGCGGCGGCGACCCCGTTCGGCCGCCAGGTCGACGGCGGTGGGGGCGACCGGGGCAGCGTCGTCGACGCCCCCGTCCGCCCGTTCGGCGACCAGCGAGGCCAGGACGTCGTCGAGCCGCGACGCCACGGACGCAGGCATCGGCGCGTCAGCACGTACGTCGGCGAGGAGGCTGCGCACCTCCTCGTCGACGACGTCGTCGCTGTCGCGGAGGTGGTCGTCGGACGGGTCGTGGTCGGTCACGGGGCACCTCCTCCGGGGCTGGTCGGTGTGGGCGGGACGGTCGGTGAGCCGGACGGGGGCGGTGGGCTCTCCGGGGATGGGACGGGGGCGGCGGCGTCGGGGTTCCCGCGGGGCGGGCCGAGGTCGGCGGCCAGCAGCACCCGGAGCCTGGCCCGAGCCCGTGAGCAGCGGGACTTCACCGTGCCCTCGGGGCAGCTCAGCATCGTGGCGGCCTCCGCGACGGAGTAGCCCTCCATGTCGACCAGGACGAGGGCGGCGCGGTGCTCCGGCGGCAGCGTGGCCAGCGCCGCCAGCACCCGCTGGCGACGGTCGGAGTCGACGGCCGCGTCCGCCGGGTCGACGGGGGCGTCCTGCCCTGGCGGGCTGGTGGCCGGGGGCATCCGGTCGACGTCGTCGGGCAGCGGCTGGGCGGCGCGCACCTTGAGGTGGCGGTGCCGGTCGAGGCAGGCGTTGACGACGATCCGGTGCAGCCAGGTGGTCACCGACGACTGGCCACGGAAGGTCTCGGCCCGTCGGAAGGCCGAGACCATGGCGTCCTGGAGGGCGTCGGCGGCGTCGTCCGGGTTGCCGGCGGTGCGCAGGGCGACCGCCCACAGCCGGTCGCGGTGACGGGCGAAGAGCAGCCCGAACGCCTCGTGGTCACCTGCGACGTGGTCGGCGAGGAGCTGCGCGTCGGTCGGTCCGGGCGCGCTCACCCGAAGACCTCGACCTCGGCGACCTGGCCCCGGAAGCCGTCGGCGGAGGCGGGCAGCTTGGTCAGCCAGACGACCACGTGCGACCCGCGCACCGGCTCGTCCAGGGTCATCGTCACCACCCCGTCGCTGGCGCCCGCGGCGACCGGCTCGAGGCCCTCCAACGACGTGGGGTCACGGTCGGTCACGTAGAGCTGCGCGGCCGTCTCACCGCCCAGCACGGTCACCTGCACCTGGCGCACCGACTGCGCCCCGCCCAGGTCGAGCACCAGGCCGACCCCGGTCTTGAAGCCGTCGGGGCCGAGCTGCTGCTTGTAGGAGGAGGTGGTCCACGCGGTCGAGGGGTCGTCGTCGACCGCCAGGCCCACGGTGTCCGGATTCTCCTCGGGCGGGTCACCCTGCGGGTCGAAGTCGCGCGCGGTCACGGGCAGCGTCGCGGTCGTCGCGCCACCCCGCGTCGGCGACGCGGAGGGGTCGTCGGCCGGCGGGTCGTCGTTGCTGGTCATCCCGAACTGGTAGGCGGCTGCCACCGCGAGCACCAGCAGGGCCGACAGCGCCACCCCCCAGGCCAGACGCATCATCGACCGCCCCGGGACGGGCTCGGCGATCGGCTGCAGGCCGGAGCCCGACAGCGAGGACGGTCCGCTGCCGGTGCTGGTGTCCCACGGCCAGTAGTCGTCGCCGCGGTGCGGTGGGGTCGGCGTGTGCCGCGTACGACGTGCAGGCTGGCCGTCGCTCGGCTCGGGGGCGAAGAGGGGTCGCTCGGCCTCCTCGTCGAAGGCGGGCGGGGGTGCCGGCTTGTTGGCGCGGGCCCGCATCCACTCGACGTCCTCCCCGTGGAAGACCGGCATGCCGGCCTCGGTCGGGATGCCGAGGTCCTCCGAGGCGGTCGCGGAGCCGGGCTCGCGCGACTCCGTGCTGGAAGGCTTGGCAGGGCTTGCAGGGCTTGCAGGGCTGGCTGGGCCGGCAGCACGGGCGGTGCCGCCACCGGGGGTGTGGGCGTCGACCGACTCGCGCGGCTTCGACGGCTGGGTCGGGCGCGACGGCGGCGTACGCGGCAACCACTCCGGCGCGGGTGGCATCACCGGCGCCGAGGGGCGACGGCCGTTGCCGGCAGCGCGCTCGTCCTCCTCGTGCTCCGCGGCCGCCTGGGCCGCCGGGTCGTCGAGGAACTCCTGCAGGGCGTCCCGCACCCCCTGCGGCGTGGTGAGGTCGTGCTCGGCGCGGTGGCCGAGCATGCTTCCCAGCCCCAGTGAGCGGGAGTGCTGGCCGCCGAGCAGCATCTCGTCGCAGACCCGGTCGAGGGCGCGCGGGATGCCGGCGCGCACCTGGCGGGGGCGGAGCACCTTGTCGTGCTCGGTCGGTGCAGGGGCGAGCAGGGAGAAGCCGGGGCCGGGCCACTTGCCGGTGAGGGCGGCGTACAGCAGCGAGCCGAGGTGGGTGACGTCCTCGGCGGCGCGGTGCGCGGGCACGCCGTGCAGGGCGGCGTCGACGGCCAGGCCGATGATCCGGACCTCGCCGTTCTCGTCGAGGAGCACGTGCTCGGGGGTGAGCTGGTCGTGGGAGACGCCGGCGGCGTGGGCACGGGCGATCGTGTCGGCGACCTCCGAGACGACCCACGCTGCCCGGTAGGGCGACATCGGTCCCTCGGCCAGCAGCAGGTCGAGCGACTCGCCCTGCCCCCACTCGTTGACGACGTAGGCGAGCCGGTCGTTGGTGTCCGCGTCGAGCACCCGCAGGTTGCGCCGGTCGTTGAGCACGGCGGCGCGACGGGCGGCGTCCATCAGGACCGGGGCACGGTCGTCGTCGGCGGCCAGCAGGTGGACCGCCACGGGCCGGTGCAGGATCTCGTCGTGGGCACACCAGAACCACCCGCCCTCGGCCTCGCCGAGCAGGTCGACCATGCGATAACGCCCCGCCAGGACGTCACCAGCGCGGATCGCGGCTCCCACGTTCCCCCCGGTCTCGAGCGGCCACGGCACCTCGGTGCCCCGTCCCGGTCATCCTAGGCCGCGATCAGCCGCGTCCGAGGCGACGCAGCACGGCGTTGCGCACCGGGTCGACGATCTCGGCGACCTCGCGGATCCGGAAGACCCGGGTGAGCACCAGGAAGGCGACGAGCTGGACCACGCCGACCACGGCGCCGCGCAGCAGCGACAGCGCCTGCGCCGGGTCGGGGTCGCTGCCGCGCAGCAGCCACCACACGGCGTACGAGAGCCCGGTCGAGAGCGCGACGACGATCACCAGCCGGATGCCGAAGCGCACCGTGCGCCCCTCGTCGAGGCCGCCGACGCGGCGGCGCAGCACGCTCCAGCTGACGACCGACCCGACCAGGTAGGCCAGGGCGTACGACGCGGCCAGGGCAGGCGCGGTGTGCTGCGCCGAGGTGAGGCCGACCAGCACGACGGCGGCGACCACGTTGACGGTGCCGACGACGCACTGGATGAGGAAGACGGCTCGGGTCTGCTCCAGGGAGTAGAAGCCGCGCAGCATGAAGTAGTGGATCGTGAAGACCACCAGGGCGGCGCCGAAGACGGCCAGCGTCAGGGCGTAGTCGCCGGCGGAGCCGTCGCCGGCGCCGAAGCCGTAGATCACGTTGGCGATGTCGCCGCCGAGCACCGGCAGCAGCGCGGCGAACGGGAGCACCACCAGCATCGCGGTGCGCAGGGTCGAGGCGAGCGTGACGCCGATCCGCTCGGGGCGACCCTCGGCGGCGTACGAGGAGAGCCGCGGCAGCAGGGCGGTGACCAGCGAGACCGTGATGATGCCGTGCGGCAGCATCGTCACCAGGAACGAGTTGGCGTAGACCGTGGCGCCGGTGCCGCCGTCGGCCGTGCCGCTGGTGGCCAGGCGGGTGACGACCACGTAGGCGGCCTGGTTGACGATCACGAAGAGCACGGTCCACAGGCCCAGGCGCAGGGTGTGGCCCAGCCCGGTGCCGCGGAAGTCGAAGCGCGGGCGGTAGCGGAAGCCGACCCGGCGCAGCACCGGCAGCAGGATCAGGAACTGCACCGCGATGCCGACCGTGGAGCCGATGCCGAGCAGCGCCTCGCGCCCGGGGGTGAGGACGTCGTCCTTGTCGGCGGCCGGGCCGAAGACGAAGAGGTAGGTGACGAGCACGCCGACCGCGATCACGTTGTTGGCGATCGGCGCCCACATCATCGGGCCGAAGTTGCCGCGCGCGTTGAGCACCTGCCCGACCAGCACGAACATCCCGTAGAAGAAGACCTGGGGCAGGCAGTAGCGGGCCAGCATGATCGCCGACTCGCGGTGCCCGGCCAGGGCGGCGGCGTCGTACTCGTTGTCGAGCATCACCTGCATGACGAGCGGGGCGAGCGCGACCAGCAGCACCGTCACGGTGCCCAGGAAGAGCGCGGCCAGGGTGACGACGCGGTTGGTGTAGGCCTCGCCGCCGTCGGGGTCGTTCTTCAGCGCCCGCACCAGCTGCGGCACCAGGACGGCGTTGAAGACGCCGCCGGCCAGCAGGATGTAGAGCATGTTGGGCACGGTGTTGGCGACCTGGAAGACGTCGCCCTGCAGACCCGAGGCCAGCGCCGCGACCAGCAGCGCCGAGCGGATGAAGCCGGAGAGGCGGGAGAAGGTCGTGCCGGCGGCCATCACCGCGCTCGAGGCGAGGATCGACTGCTTGGCCTTCTCGCCGACCGGGCGGCGGGTGTCGTCGACCTCGTCCACGGTGTCGCTCACTGCTCCTCTGCCTTCGCCGCTGCTTCCGGACGGGCCTCCAGCTGCTCGGACTGCTCCGGCTGCTCCGCCTGCTCAGGCTCGTCGGGCTCGTCGGGCTCGTCCGGCTGCTCCGGCTCGGCGTCGGCGAGCTGGCCGCGGGTCGCCAGGCCGCGACGGGAGAGGCGTACGACGATCGCGCCCAGCAGGACGAGTCCCCCCGCGCCCATGATGATCCACAGCAGACCGCTGGTCTCCGAGGCGCGCACCTGCACCGTGGCCCTGCTGCCCAGCGACTGACCCTCGGCGTCGGTCACCCGCAGCGTCAGCGACTGCACGCCCTCGCGTCCGGCCTTCGTGGGCAGCAGCAGGCGACGGCGCGACTCCGGCGGGATCGCCACCGGGTTGGGCACCGACACCCGCAGGTCGCTGGAGGAGTCGACCGCGACGTTGACGTTGACCGGCACATCGAGGCCGTTGGTGACGGTGGTGCCGATCGTGCCGTCGCCGGAGATGCGGGCGGAGTCGGGGCCCGAGACGGTGACCGAGCCGAGCAGCTCGTCGACGTGGTCGAGGCCGTCCTCGATGCGCTCGAGCGCGGGGTCGGGGCGCCGCCGGGTCACGTGGGCCAGGTCGCTCCAGGCGACGTCGCGCACCTGCAGGTCGAAGCCGGCCGGGTTGGTCAGCACCGACTCCAGCGTGGTGGCGCGGGCGACGAGCTTGCGGGCGGCGTCCACGTGCTCCCGCGGCAGCTGGGCCTCGCGGTCGGCCGCCGTGTGCACGAGGGAGCGGGCGCCGAGGGCGGGGCCGTCGGCCTGCGCGACCAGCGCGCCGAGCGGGCGGACCCTGAAGCGCCGGGTCTCCAGGGCGGCGAAGAGCTCGTCGGCGCCGTCGGCGGCGTCCCACCCGGTCGGCGGCTTCACGACCAACGGCGTGCGGTCACCGGCGAGCTGGCGCAGGACCGCCTCGCTGACCACGCGCTGGCGTACGCCGACGGCGGAGGTGGCGTCCTCGGGGCCGGGGCCGCCGCGGGCGATGCCGGCGGAGGTGGCGGCGAAGTCGTGGCCCAGCACGGTGCCGGTGGTCGGGACCGGCCCCTCGTCGCCGGTGAGGCCACGTTCGTTGAGCAGGACCAAAGCGGCGTCGGGCGAGCTCTCCACGGCGGCGCGGGTGAGGCGGCCGTCGGGGGAGGCGACCACGGGCGTGGAGTCGACACCGAGCGCCTCGAGGACCTCGGTCGAGCGGACGTGGGCGGCGGCGAGCGACTCGGGGTCGGCGTCGCTGAGGGCGGCCACGTCCACGTCGCCGTAGGGCAGCGCGAGGACGTCGGCGTCGGCCATCACCGCGGTGAAGCGGTCGAGCCAGCTCTGGGCGACCTCGGCCAGCGCCGCGACCTCGGGGTCGACCTCCTCCTCGGGCGTCGGGGAGTCCGACGGCAGGACGGGCAGGCTGGGGTCGGGCTCCGCCTCCTCGTCGCCGCGCGGGGTCTCGGTGGGCTCCTCCCGCGGCAGCGCGGTCAGCGTCCAGCCGGGGTTGCCGGCGGCGAGTCGGCTGACCGCGTGCGGCACGGCCGGGTCGACGACCCAGGTGATGGGGACGTCGGTCTCCTCGGCGGTCTCGAGCAGGGCGTCGAGGCGCCCGCCGGGGCCGAGCAGGGTGGCCCAGCCCTCGCCGTTGTCGACTCGACCGTCGGCGGTGTGGCGCACGGCCGCCTTCAGCGGCAGCACGACCGCCGTACGCAGTGGTGCGGCGTCGCCCGCAGCGACCGGGAGGAAGGTGCGCGCGCGGCCGTCGGTGAAGTCGTCGCGCGGCTGGGTGTCGGTGACGCCGCTGGCGTGCACGCCCACCCAGTAGACGCCGTTGGTGCGACCCAGGCGGGCGCGCGGGATCCGGGCGGTGAAGGAGGTGGTGGCACCGGGGGCCAGCGAGTCGATCTTGTAGATCACCTCGACGTCGGTGAGCCGGTCACCGACGTACTGGTCGGCGGGCAGGTCGGCCGCCGCGTTGAGCGTGGAGGTGTCGGTGATCGGGAAGGCGGCCCGGAAGGGGGCGATGTTGATCTCGCGCCAGGTCTCGTCGCTGGCGTTGGTCACGGTGCCCGAGATCACGACGTCGCGGTCACCGGTCATCACGGTGGGCGACATCCGCTCGATGCTGAGCTCGAGCGGGTCGGCCTGCGACGGGTCGACGGTGCCCGGAGCGGCGACGGCGGCCGTCACCGGAGCGGCCAGCAGCACGCCGAGGGAGACCACGAACGCGCTCAGCGACGTCAGCGGAGATCGGCGGGGCACCCCGCGATCCTAGTTGTTGCGCGGGTGGGTGCCGGGTTGGCCGTCTGCGCGTCGGCGGGCCGTCTTCTCGACCACGGCGTGGGGCCCCACGTGGCCTAGACTGGCTCCTCGTGTCCGACGCAGCGCTTCCCCCCGCCCTCAGCATGGTCGAGATCCAGCAGGCCGTCGGCGCGGAGCTGGACCGGATCAGCGAGGTCATCGATCCGCTGGGCGAGCGGTTCGCCGCCGCCGGCCACGAGCTCTTCCTGGTCGGCGGCCCGGTGCGCGACGCCATGCTCGGCCGCCTGCAGAACGACCTCGACTTCACCACCTCGGCCCGACCCGACGAGACCGAGCGGCTGCTGAAGGGCTGGGCCGACGCCACCTGGGACATGGGCCGCGCCTTCGGCACCATCGGCTGCCGCAAGGGCGACTGGCAGGTCGAGATCACGACGTACCGCGCCGAGTCCTACGACCCCGACTCCCGCAAGCCCGAGGTCGACTTCGGTGACAGCCTGGCCGGCGACCTGGGCCGCCGCGACTTCACCGTCAACGCGATGGCGGTCGCCGTCCCGGGTCGCGCCTTCGAGGACCCGCACCACGGCGTGGTCGACCTGGCGCAGCGCGTGCTCCGCACGCCGGGCCGTCCGCAGGACTCCTTCTCCGACGACCCGCTGCGGATGATGCGGGCCGCCCGCTTCGCCGCCCAGCTCGGCTTCGACGTCGCCCCCGAGGTGGTCGAGGCGATGAAGGAGATGGCCCCGCGCATCGAGATCATCTCCGCCGAGCGGGTCCGTGACGAGCTGGTGAAGCTGATCTGCGCGCCCTGGCCGCGCCGCGGGCTGACCCTGCTGGTGGAGACCGGGCTGGCCGAGCTGGTGCTGCCCGAGCTGCCGGCGCTGGCGCTGGAGCGCGACGAGCACCACCGCCACAAGGACGTCTACGAGCACACGCTGACCGTGCTCGAGCAGACCATCGACCAGGAGGACCGTCTCGGCGGACCCGACTTCGTGGCCCGCTTCGCCGCCCTGATGCACGACGTGGGCAAGCCGCGCACGCGCAAGTTCGTCGAGGACGGCACCGTCACCTTCCACCACCACGACGTGGTCGGCGCCAAGATCACCCGCAAGCGGATGAAGGCGCTGCGCTTCTCCAACGACGAGATCGACGCGGTCAGCAAGCTGGTCGAGCTGCACCTGCGCTTCCACGGCTACGGCAGCGGGGAGTGGACCGACTCCGCCGTGCGCCGCTACGTGCGTGACGCCGGCGACCAGCTCGAGCGCCTCCACATCCTCACCCGCGCCGACTGCACCACGCGCAACGCGCGCAAGGCGGCGCGGCTGCGCCGGACGTACGACGAGCTCGAGGCCCGCATCGCCCACCTCGCCGAGAAGGAGGAGATGGACGCCGTGCGTCCGGACCTCGACGGCACCCAGATCATGGAGATCCTCGGGCTCAAGCCCGGGCGTGAGGTCGGCGAGGCCTACAAGTTCCTGCTGGAGCTGCGCCTCGACGAGGGGCCGCAGAGCCCCGAGGCGGCCGAGGCTGCGCTGCGTACGTGGTGGGAGCAGCGCGCGCAGGGGTAGACCCGGCGCGCAGGGAGCCGCGACACTGGCGCTCATTGCGACCAAGAGCACGCGGCACTGATCCTCAAGCACATCGAGCAGTCCGTCGACGTCGCCGCCCGCGACGGTGTGGGCGCTGGTCAGCGACCTGCCGCGGATCTCCGAGTTGGGCCCGCAGGTCGTCAAGACCTTCACCCGCGGCCCGGTCCGCGAGGGCTCACGCCTGCTCAACCTCAACCACCGCGGCCTGCTGGTGTGGCCCAGCCGAAGCGCCGGCTCGCGGTCGCCGAGGCCAGGACGTACGCGAACGGGATCACGAGACTCGTGTACGACGTGGTGCGCTGACCCTGGCGGCAGCCGGGGCGCGACACGTCGTCCACGGAACGACGAACCCCCGCCGCCCACAGGGGCGACGGGGGTCCGGGGTCGTACGAGGTGGCTCAGGCGCCGATGATGAAGGCCTCGAGCTTGGCGCGGCCCTCGTCGTCGGCCATCTGCACCGGCGGCGACTTCATCAGGTAGGCCGAGGCCGGGAGGATCGGGCCACCGATGCCCCGGTCGAGCGCGATCTTCGCGGCACGGACGGCGTCGATGATGATGCCGGCCGAGTTGGGCGAGTCCCAGACCTCGAGCTTGTACTCCAGGTTGAGCGGGACGTCACCGAACGCGCGGCCCTCGAGGCGGACGTACGCCCACTTGCGGTCGTCGAGCCACGCCACGTAGTCGGACGGGCCGATGTGGACGTTCTTGTCGTCGATCTTGCCGGCCAGCGAACCGGTCAGGTTCGAGGTGACGGCCTGGGTCTTGGAGACCTTCTTGGACTCGAGGCGCTCGCGCTCGAGCATGTTCTTGAAGTCCATGTTGCCGCCGACGTTGAGCTGGTAGGTGCGGTCCAGCGTCACGCCACGGTCCTCGAACAGCTTCGCCATCACGCGGTGGGTGATGGTGGCACCGACCTGCGACTTGATGTCGTCACCGACGATCGGCACGCCGGCCGCCTCGAACTTCGCGGCCCACTCGGGGTCGGAGGCGATGAAGACGGGCAGCGCGTTGACGAAGGCCACACCCGCGTCGATGGCGCACTGGGCGTAGAACTTGTCCGCGTCCTCGGAGCCCACCGGGAGGTAGGAGACGAGCACGTCGACCTCGGCGTCCTTGAGCGCCTGGACCACGTCGACCGCGACGGCGTCGGACTCCTCGATGGTCATCGAGTAGTACTTGCCGAGGCCGTCGAGGGTCGGGCCACGCTGGACGGTCACGCCGAGCGGCGGGACGTCGGTGATCTTGATGGTGTTGTTCTCGGAGTTGTTGATGGCCTCCGAGAGGTCGAAGCCGACCTTCTTGGCGTCGACGTCGAACGCGGCGACGAACTTCACGTCGGAGACGTGGTAGTCACCGAACTTGACGTGCATGAGCCCGGGGACGGTGCCCGCCGGGTCCGCGTCCTTGTAGTACTCCACGCCCTGGATGAGCGAGGTGGCGCAGTTGCCCACGCGACGATCCCAACCCGTACTGAACTCATGGGGCTCTCCTTCAATCCTTGCTGGGGTCAGGCGCCGGGGGCGGCGTGACCGTGTTCTGAGTGGTGTCCTGCGTGGTTCTCTGTCTGGTGCTGCGGGTGCTCCGGCCGGCCGGCCCCACCCCGGGTCTCCTGCCGCTCGCGCTCTGCAGCGATCAGGTCGGAGAGCCAACGGACCTCGCGCTCGACGGACTCGACGCGGTGGCGGTGGAACTCCGAGGCGTAGCGGTCGGCCTTCCTCGGTGACCGTTCCAGGTCGGTCCGGACGCGTGCCAGACGCTCCTCCAACCGCGTACGACGCCCCTCGAGGACCCGCAGGCGGATCTCGGTGGGTGCCGAGGCGAAGAAGCTGAAACGGATCCCGAAGTCGTCGTCCTCCCAGGCGGAGGGTCCCGCCTCCGACATGAGTCGCGCGAAGGCCGCGCGGCCGTCGTCGGTCACCCGGTAGACGATCCGGGGACGACCCGTGACCAGGGTGGGGACGGAGTCGTCCTCGCTGATCAGGCCGCCGCGCGACATCTTCTTCAGGGCCGGGTAGAGGGAGCCGTACGAGAGCACTCGCCCGAGACCCCACCCCAGCATCAGGTTGAGGCGGCGGCGCAGCTCGTACCCGTGCAGCGGACCCTCGTGCAGCAGCCCGAGGACTGCCAGCTCGATCGTCTCGCCGCGTCGTGACATGCGATCTATCGTACCGATATATCCGGCCAGGTCCAGACTGGACCGCACCGCCAACAATCGGGTCCTCCTCGGATTCCCCTCTACCCTTGCGTCGTGACGAACTCCCGTAGAGCCCCCGGCAAGGCGGTCACCCGCCGTCCGGGGAAGCCGAAGAAGTCGGCCGGTCAGCGCGTACGCAGGGCCCTGATGTGGGTCTGCGCCCTCGGACTGATCGGTGCCCTCGGCGCCGTCGCGGCCTTCCTGGTCGCCTACCAGACCATCGACCTGCCGGACGCGAACGCCGAGTTCAAGACCCAGACCTCCTTCGTCTACTACGACGACGGCGAGAAGGAGATCGGGCGCTACGTGACGCAGAACCGTGTCGCGGTGCCGCTGGACGACATGCCGCAGCACCTGCAGGACGCGGTGGTCTCCGCCGAGAACAAGACCTTCTGGACCGACTCCGGCATCGACCCCAAGGGCATCCTGCGCGCCGCCTTCTCCAACGCGAAGGCCGGTCAGACCGTCGGCGGCGGCTCCACGATCACCCAGCAGTACGTGAAGATCCTCTACCTCACCAGCGAGCAGCGGATCACCCGCAAGGTGAAGGAGGCGATTCTCTCGCTCAAGATCCAGCGTGAGATGAGCAAGCGGGAGATCCTCGAGGGCTACCTCAACACCATCTACTTCGGCCGCGGCGCCTACGGCGTGCAGGCCGCATCCCAGGCGTACTTCGGCAAGGACGTCAAGGACATCAACCTGCGCCAGGCCGCCGTGCTGGCCAGCGTGCTCAACAGCCCCAACGCCCTCGACCCGGCCAACGGCCCGGAGGCGAAGGCCGAGCTGAAGGAGCGCTTCGACTACACGCTGCGCCGGATGGCCGCCGACGAGGCCGTCGAGGCGGAGAAGGCGAGGCAGGCGGCCAAGAAGCTGCCCCCTTCCCGAAGCAGCGGGCCCAGTCGGCCCAGGGCGGCCAGCGCGGCCACATGCTCAAGCTGGTCCGCGACGAGCTCCTGCGCCTCGGCTACACCGAGGAGGAGATCGTCGGCGGCGGCCTGCGGGTCACCACCACGCTCAACGACGAGATGATGAAGAAGATGGCCGAGTCGGTCGTCGAGCAGCGTCCCGAGGGCTTCGGTGACAAGCAGCTCCACATCGGCGCCGCCACCGTCGAGCCGGGCACCGGTCGGCTCCGCGCCTTCTACGGTGGCCAGGACTTCCTCCAGTCGCAGATCAACTGGGCCGCCACCGGCGGCATGGCCGGCTCGACGATGAAGGCCTTCACCGTGGCCACCGCGATCGAGGAAGGCTTCTCGCTGCGCGACACCTTCCAGGGCAACTCCCCGTACGTCTTCAACGGCGGGCTGAAGGTCTACAACGCCGGTGAGGGCGCGGCCGACCTGGGCAGCTCCGTCTCCATGACGACCGCCACCGCGAAGTCGACCAACACCGCCTTCGTCGACATGTCCGACTCCATGGACGACGGCCCGCGCAAGATCTACCGCACGATGCTGCGCGCCGGCCTGCCGCCCGAGGAGGCCGACAGCGAGTTTCCGGGCATCCCGATGCGCACCGGCGACCTCACCCCGAAGGACTCGCTGATCACGCTGGGCAAGGCCCGTGTCAGCCCGATCAACATGGCCAACGCCTACGCCACCTTCGCCAACTTCGGCGAGCGCGCCGACGTGCACGTCGTGGCCAAGGTCGTCGAGGCCGACGGCGAGACCTCCTTCAGCCGCAAGGTCGAGACCCGTCAGGCGATCGACCCCGAGGTCAACGCCGACACCGTCTACGCCGCCCTCGAGGAGGTCGTGAAGAGCGGCTCGGGCACCACTGCCCGCGGCATCAACCGCCCGGCCGCCGGCAAGACCGGCACCGCGACCGCGGGTGCCGACCGCGAGAACGTCCACGTCTCCTCGTCGTGGTTCGTCGGCTTCACGCCGCAG
The DNA here is from genome assembly GCF_004777465.1 of Nocardioides daphniae. Taxonomy (NCBI): domain Bacteria; kingdom Bacillati; phylum Actinomycetota; class Actinomycetes; order Propionibacteriales; family Nocardioidaceae; genus Nocardioides; species Nocardioides daphniae. The sequence goes on along the minus strand of NZ_CP038462.1, from coordinate 3,534,028 downwards.
CTCTCGACGGCCGTGATGTACGTCCGTGGTGACGGCGACGACAAGCTCGACGACTGGCTGCCGTCGTTCTACGGCGGCCGCTACCCGACGTCGACCTGGACCGCGATCATGGACCGCCTGAGCGAGGGCATGGAGGTCGAGGACTTCCCGGAGCCGGAGTTCCTCGACGGCGGCAAGTCCACCAAGAACACCTACACCCCGCCGAGCCGGCCGCAGCCGTCGCAGAAGCCGTCGAAGAAGCCGACGCCGACCCCGACGCCCACGCCGACCCCCACCCCGACGCCGACGCCGACGCCGACGCCGACCGAGAACCCGACGCCGACCCCGACGCCGACCCCGACGCCGCCGGCTCCCACGCCGACTCCCGGTGGCGGGGGAGGCGGCGGCGGAGGCGGCCAGGGCGGGCCGGGCGGGCCTGGCGGCGGTCCGGGACGCCTGGAACCCCGGGACTGACAGGTGAGCTCGCCGGTGGGAGGGTCGGTGAGTGAGTCGTCGTGGGTGCACCCCACCCGCGACGACCCGACGGTCGCCGCGCTGTCGGAGTCCGTCGGGGGGCCGATGGGCAGACGGGCGGGTCGCCACCCGTGGTGGTCCCCGGTCCGGGTGCTGCTGCTGCTGACCGCGCTCACCTTCGCGGCGGGCATGCTCTCCAAGGCGCCCTGCGCCGAGGAGGAGTGGCAGGACACCACCCAGCGCTACAGCCACATGTGCTACTCCGACCTGCCGTACCTCTACGGCTGGCGCGGCATGTCCGACCTGCACTGGCCCTACACCGACGACCCGGAGGTGCGTGCCGAGTTCGAGGTCATGGAGTATCCCGTCGGGATCTCCTACTGGGCCTGGGGCACCGGCATCGTCACCTGGGCGCTGAGTGGCGCCCCCGACGTCGACGACCCGGAGCGAGACCTGGCTCGCGAGGGCACCGTGTACGTCGCGGTCAACGCGGTCGGCTTCGGCCTGGTGGCGCTGGCCACGACGTGGCTGCTGGCCGGGGTGACCCGCCGCCGACCCTGGGACGCCGCCGGCTTCGCCCTCGCCCCGACGCTGGCGCTCACCGGCATCATGAACTGGGACCTGCTGGCCGTCGTCTTCGTCGCCGGCGCGGCGTGGGCCTGGGCCCGGGAGCGGCCGGTGCTGACCGGGGTGCTGATCGGGCTCGGAACGGCGGTGAAGCTCTACCCGCTCTTCCTGCTGGGTGCCGTGCTCGTGCTCTGCCTGCGCAACCGGCGCTGGGCGGCGCTGGCCAGCGCCTTCTCGGCGGCGGTGATCGCCTGGCTGCTGGCCAACGTGCCGGCGCTGGTCACGGGCCCGGCGGAGTGGAAGGTCTTCTGGACGTTCAACTCCGACCGCGGCGCCGACCTCGGGTCGGTGTGGCTGCTGGCCCAGCAGTGGATGGGCCCGGGCGCCTGGATCGACGTCGACACCATCAACCTCGGGTCGTGGGCCTTCTTCCTGCTCTGGTGCGCCGGGGTGCTGGTGCTGGGGCTCAAGGCCCCGTCGACGCCTCGCTTCGCCCAGCTGGGCTTCCTGATCCTGGCCGGCTTCCTGCTGGTCAACAAGGTCTACTCCCCGCAGTACGTCCTCTGGCTGCTGCCGCTGGCCGTCCTCGCCCACCCCAGGTGGCGCGACCTGCTGATCTGGCAGGCCGGCGAGATCTTCTACTTCGCCGCCGTCTGGTGGTGGCTGGGCGGCTTCCTGGCGCCTGCGCAGGGTGAGTACTCGGTCGTCTACTGGGCCGCGATCGTGCTGCGTCTGGCCGCCCAGCTGTGGCTGGTGACGATGGTCGTGCGCGGGGTGCTGGATCCGGATGAGGACCCGGTAGGACGGGAGGAGCCCCGGGAGACGGCTTCCCTCCGGACCTGAGACGGCGACGACTTCCGCGGAACGGTCTCAACGACCTGTGGTCGCGTCCTGGGCACGCCGGAGCTCGCCGTCCGTGAGCTCCCACTGGGCCAACTCCACCCTGTGCCTGGCGTAGGTGGCCTCGTCCACCACAGACCCGGTGAGGTCGGCTCCGGACAGCTCCGCCTCGGTGAGGTCGGCGTGGCTGAGGTCGGCCCCCGTCAGATCGGCTCCCTCGCACCTGACCGTGGTGAGGTCCGCTGCCGTCAGGTCGGCGTGCGCCAGATAGGCCGCGGTGAGGTTGGCCCCGGTGAGATCTGCGCGGACAAGATGTGCCCCGGTGAGGTCGGTGCCACTCAGGTCGGCGTTGGACAGGTCGGCGCTGGACAGGTCGGCGTGACTCAGGTCGGCGCCCGCCAGCACTGCATCGGCCAGGGCGCCGTGGGCCCAGCTGGCGTTGGAGAGATCAGCGTGGGTGAGCTCTGCGCCGCAGAGGCTCACGCCGCGCAGGTCTGCGCCAGGGGCGTTGACCTTGGTGGCACGGACGTCGGGACCCCAGGTCCCTGACGGCCAGCGCACGTGGTCCAGACGGAAGCCGTCGAACGGTGACTTCTCCGCGACCATGCTGAGCGCTCGCAAGCAGGCGGTGGCCTCCTCGAACGCGGCCTGGGGCGCACTGGTGGTCTCCCTCGCCTGCGGTGAGGGAGCCGGGTCCGGTCCAAGGTCGTCGGAGAGGGGGGAGGCTGCTGGCCGGACGTCGTGGTTGATCTCGTGGAAGACCAGGCGCAGGTGGGCGCTGAGGATGCGGTCGACCACGTCCAGCAGCTGGTCGTCGTGCAGGGCGAGATGACCGAGGGCGTAGATCGCGCCAATGCGCACGGAGATCTTCGTGTGCCCGAGCTGTTCGACGGCATCCACGAGCGCACCTGACGGGCTCGAGACGGGGTGGCGATTCAACCGTCGCTCCTTCCTCTTCTGGATGGAGGGATCCTACTCAGCCCGTGACCCGGTGACTCAGGCTCCGACCACGACAGCCACGGGACGGCTTCGCTCATCCCTCACTGGGGATGAGCGACCGGAGCGTAGGACGCACGGCACGGTGTCGGCGTGAATCGTTACTGTGCCCCGCATGAAACGGACACTCGTCTCCCTCTGCCTCGCGCTTCCCCTGACCCTCACCGCTTCGGCGGCATCCGCCGGGGCCACTGGTTCCCCGCCCGTCCATGAGAGCGGTCAAGCAGCCGCCAAACCGACCAAATTCTTTGTCACCGTCGCTGAGATCGTCCGTGAGAAGCCTGCGGACACCCTGCGCACCAAGGGGTGCTGGAAGCTGGCCAAGGCTGATCCGACGAAGCGGGCCAAGGTCAAGGTGTGGATCGAGCGCCGCAGCCCCGGAAGCGACACGTGGAATCGGGTGTCGGGTTCTACGACGAAGACCATCAAGTCTGGCTGCACGCAGAAGACCATCCACACGAAGTCGTGCGACACCAGCTCGAAGACCTACGAGTACCGCTCCCGGGTCGACGTGGACATCGTCGGGGCGATTGACACCCCCGACGTGGCCGCTTCGCCGGCCCGCGAGATCAAGTGCTTCGCAGCCTGAGGCTGTAGTGGCCCACGTCGCGATGTGCCTACGCGCCCGGGGTAGGAAAGGCATCGAGGCCGGCCTGTGCGGCGGCGACGAAGCGGCTCGGCGGGCCGACTCGCCCCAGAAATGAGTGGGGCCCCGCGGCGTAGGGTGAGCCGCGGGGCCGCCGGGGATGTCTCTCGGCCGGTCAGCGGTGCGCTGGTGTCAGCGCCCGACCGAGTCTGTGCGCCACCTTCGCTCGCTCAGGAGACCTCGACGCGGTCGAAGGCGGTGGCCGTGAAGCGCACCCGCACGTCGATCTCGTCGCCCACCTGGGGCACCTGCGAGCCGTGCGGCAGGAAGAGCATCGAGGCCTGCATGTGCGGCGGCTCGGCGAAGAGCCGCTGCTTGCCGCCGATCGAGTAGGGGCTGCGCACGAAGCCGACCGCGTCCAGGCCGCCCCGGGCCAGGGTGGCCGCGCGCGCCTTCAGGGACTGGTCGCCGGACGGGGCCTCCAGGCCGATGCCGTGCGCGGTGCCGCCGGAGACGACCAGGACGTGGCCGCTCTTCGGGGCGGTGCGCGAGCGGTAGCCGAAGACGTCGCCACGCTCGACGGCGTGCACGTCGAGCACCTGCGCGGTCACCTTCAGCGCGCCACGGTCACCCAGCCACAGGTCGGTGCCGATGCGCGGACGGATGGTGAAGTCGGAGTACGACGTGCGCAACCGGTCGAGCTCGGAGCGCGTGAGGTGGCTGACCCACAGCGTGCGGGTCGGCAGGTCGGCAGCGATCGCGTCGGTGACCAGGCGCTGCACCTGCGACAGGTGCGATCCCTGGGCGAGCGGGAGGTGCATGGCGACGCCCTCGAGGGTGCCGCGGGCGGTGAGGCCGCCGAGGCCCCGCAGCTCGCGCCCGGTCATGCCGTGGCGCAGCATCGAGGTGACGAGCTCCAGCACGTAGCGCGCGTCGGGCTGGCGCTCCAGCAGCGTGGCGAGGTCCTCGGCGCGGCTCACCGTGTGGATCACCCGGTGCGCGAGCGCCGGGTCGACGTCGAGGGCCGCCCCGAACGGGCGCCACGGGGTCAGCACCAGGATGCTGCCGTCGTAGCGGCTGGCCACCTCGCCGATCTCGTCGTACGTGCCGACCGCGAGGACGTCGCCCCACGTGTGGCCCGCAGCGGCACCCCGGTCGGCGAGCCACTGCGTACGCCTGGCGAGGCGGGGGAGGCCGAAGCCGTAGCCGTTGCCCTTGGCGACCGGGACCATGCCGGGGGTGCGCTCGGCGACGGCGACCAGGTGGTCGCGCCAGCGGGGGCCGTCGACGTGGAGGGTCAGGGTCATCTCAACGCCTCTTCATGTAGAGCTGGAACGCGGCGTAGATCGCGCGGTTGATCGGCAGGTCCCACTCGCCGACGTACTCGACGGCCTCGCCGCCGGTGCCGACCTTGAACTGGATGAGCCCCACGTGCGGGTCGTCGGCGTCGAGGGTGTCGGTGATGCCGCGCATGTCGTAGACGGCCGCGCCGGCCGCCAGTGCGCTGCGGATCATCTCCCACTGCACGGCGTTGGAGCCGCGGACCTCGCGCTTCTCGGTCGAGGAGGCGCCGTAGGAGTACCAGGAGTGCTGGCCGACGCGGATCGAGATGGTGGCCGCGACCAGGTCGCCCTCGTGGCGGGCCAGGTGGAGGACGAAGCGGTCGTCCTCCTCCGGGGTCAGGGAGTCCCACATCTTCTCGAAGTACGCGAGCGGCCGCGGCGTGAAGTGGTCGCGCTCGGCGGTGTGCACGTAGAGCGCGTGGAAGGCGGCCAGGTCGTCACGGGTGCCGCGGGTGACCTCGACGCCCTCCTTGGCGGCCTTCTTGATGTTGCGGCGCCACAGCTGGTTCATCGACTTGAGGACCTCGTCCTCGGTCTTGGCGCGCCCGTCGACGGTCAGCGGGACGTGGAAGTTGTACTGCGGCTGGCCGGCGGCGAAGCCACCCTCGGCGGCCTGCGGCTGCCACCCCAGCTCGTGGAGCTGGGAGACGACCGCGGCGCCGGTGGGGGTGCGCTCGAGCGGGGCGATGTCGTCGAGGCGGCGGACGGCCGGGTCGGAGACGCCCTCCTTGATCTGGGCGGCCGACCAGCGGCGCGTCACCACGGGCGGGCCGATGCGGATGCCGAAGGCGCCCTTGGTCTTCAGGTAGTCGCGCAGCGGCTCGAGCCAGTCGGCGAGGCGCGCGTCGGGGTCGGTGAAGGAGGCCCAGTCGAGGACCGGTCCCTCGGGCAGGTAGGCGAGGTAGCGCTTGACCTTGGGCAGCTGGCGGTAGAGCACCAGCGCGGCGCCCACCATCTCCTCGCCGTCGGCTCCGGGGCGGAACCAGCCGAGCGACTCGTGCTGCCACTCCGACTTCACCGGTCCCCACGCGGGCACCTGCAGGAAGGAGGCCGACGGCTGGGTGCGGATGAACGCGAGGTGGTCGGCCGCGGTCACCGGGCGCAGGGTCAGGGGCTGGACGAGCTGGCGGGAAGACACGGCCCCGAGGCTACCGGGTCGTCGGCGTGCTGCCGCCTCGGTGCGGCCGGCGGCCGGCGGCGTACGACGGTGGCTCAGGCCGAGCGCCGCAGCTGCTCCAGGCCGTCGAGGACCAGACCGAGGCCCACCTCGAAGGAGTCGCCGAAGGCGTAGCCGGGCTGCAGGACGTGCTCGGCGGCGAACTGCGCCATCCGCGGGTGACCGGTGAGGTTCATGCCGGCCAGCAGGTCGTCGGCGGAGCCGGCCAGGTCGATCGAGTCGAGCATCACCTCCTGCAGGCAGAAGCCGTAGACGAAGGCGTCGAGCGTGGCGTACGCGTGGGCCGTGGCCCCGAGCGAGAAGCCGGCGGTGAGCAGCACCTCGAGCACCGCCTCGTGGCTGGCCAGGTTGGCCGGTCCCGGTGCCTTGCGGGTCTCCATCAGCCCGAGCGCCCACGGGTGCCGGTTGAGGGCGTCGTGGACGGACCGTGTCCGCCGAGCCAGCTCCTCGCGCCAGGGGGCGTAGGGCCGCGGCAGGTAGGTCTCGGCGTAGACCGCGTCGACGATCGCGTCGAGGATCTCGTCCTTGTTCGCCACGTGGTGGTAGATCGCCATCGGCTTCACGCCCAGCCCGGAGGCCAGCGCGCGGATCGTCAGCGCGGAGATGCCCTCGGAGTCGGCCAGGTCGAGGGCCGCGGCCACCAGGCGCTCGCGGCTGAGGGTGTGGCGCGGGGCACGGGGGGGCTGGACACGGCGTCACGGTACCATTACCGTACGTCGTACCGTACAACGTACGGGAACGGGGAGGGGGGCAGTGATGACAGAGCTGGACGCACAGGCGGAGGCCAACGAGGCGGGCGAGCGGGTCCGTGCGCTGGTGCAGCGGGAGTACGGCGGCACCGACGTGCTCCGCGTCGAGACGATCGCCGCCCCGTCGCCGGGGCCGGGTGAGGTGCTGCTGGACGTGCAGGCCGCCGCCATCGACCGCGGGACGCTGCACCTGCTCACCGGGCTGCCGCGGATGGCTCGCCTGGCCGTGGGGTTGCGGCAGCCCAAGCGGCTGGTCCCGGGGCTGGACGTGGCGGGCCGGGTGGTCGCGGTGGGCGAGGGAGTGACCCGTCTGCAGGTCGGGCAGCAGGTCTTCGGCATCGCCCGGGGGTCGTTGACCGAGCAGGCCGTCGCCCTGGAGACCAAGCTGGCCCTTGCGCCCGCCGGACTCGCGCCGACGGAGTGCGCGGTGCTGGGCGTCTCGGGGCTGACGGCGCTGCAGGCGCTCGACGCCGCCCGGGTCGACGCCGGCGACCACGTCCTGGTCATCGGAGCCTCCGGTGGGGTGGGCAGCTTCGCCGTGAAGCTGGCGGTCGCGCGCGGGGCGCGGGTGACCGCGGTCTGCAGCGCTGTCAAGGCGGAGGCCGTGCGGTCGTGGGGAGCCGACCGGGTCGTCGACCACGCCGTCGGTGACCCGCTGGCCGGGCTGAGCTGCGACGCGGTCATCGACGTCGCGGGAGGCACGTCGCTGCGGCGCCTACGGCGGGTGCTGACCCCCACCGGCACGATCGTCTTCGTGGGTGTCGAGACCGGCGGCGGATGGACGGGCGGCTTCGTACGCCCGATGTTCCTCGCCCTGCGGATGCTCGCTGCGCGGCAGCGCTACGTGATGCTGATGGCGCGGGAGACCCATGTCGACCTGGAGCGCATCGCCGAGGCGGTGGCGGTCGACGGCCTGCGGCCGCACGTGCACGGGACGGTGCCGCTGGAGGAGACGCCCCGCGCGCTCGACGAGTTGGCTGATGGCCGGGTCACCGGCAAGGTCGCGGTCCGCGTGGGTGGTGCCCAGTGACCGCAGGGGTCATCGCGGCCGACCCGGTGACGGCCCCCGACCTGCGCACCCCGGCTGTCGTGGCGGGCGCGGCTCTGCTGGTGATGGCCGTGCTCGCGCCGCTCGGACTCCTCCTCGCACTTCCGGCCGGTCACTTCGGTGTGGCTGCGCTCGTCGCGCTGACCGTGGCCGTGCTGGACGTCGTCGCGGCCGTCGCGCTCCTGCCGGTGCTCGCGACCGGGGGCGAGCTGTGGGCGTGGATCGCGGCGACGCTGCGGGTGGCGTACGCGGCGGTCTTCACCGTGGCGGGAGCCTCTCTTCTCGCTCCGGTGGACGAGGCGCGCTTCCATGCCGTCTGGGACGCCGGGCTCCTCGTCTTCGGCGCCCACCTGCTGGTCGCCGGAGCAGCGTGCGTACGCAGCACGCTCGTCCCGACCTGGATCGGCTGGCTCGTCGTGCTGGCCGGCGCCGGCTATGCGTTCGATGCCGTCGTGGTCGCGGTCGGCGCGGAGTCAGCGTTCTCGCTCGGGGCCGTCACCTTCGTGGGTGAGGTCGTCCTGCTGCTGTGGCTGCTGGTGCGCTGCGGTCGCCAATGACCATGCCGCCGCGCGCGGCGGCATGGGGGCGAACCTGCCCGCCCCCGCGGGGCAGGTCCGCCACTCCTCGACCCGAGGTGTTCGTGGGTGAGACGGATGGAAATGCGACCCATGACGCGGAACCACGCGATTTGTTCCACGTGGAACCGGCGACCAGCCGAAAAGAATCAGATGCGCGCGGCCAGCCAGCTCGCGTCGGCCTTGTGGTCCTCGGCCCCGCCCGGGGTCTCCAGGATGACCGGCGCGCCGGCGTCGCGGATCACGGCGGCGAGCAGCTCGGGGTCGATCTGGCCCTGGCCCAGGTTGGCGTGGCGGTCGGCTCCGGAGTCGAACGCGTCGCGGGAGTCGTTGCAGTGCACGAGGTCGATCCGCCCGGTGATGGCGCGGACCTGCTCGACGACGGTCTCCAGCGCATTGCCACCCGCGTGGGCGTGGCAGGTGTCGAGGCAGAAGCCGACCTGGTCGGCCCCCTCGGCACTGCCGATCGCGTCGAAGACGCGGGCGATCCGGTCGAGGTAGCGGGCCATGGCGTTGTCACCGCCGGCCGTGTTCTCGATGAGCACGGGCACGGCGAGGTCGGTCGCCTCGATCGCCTTGCGCCAGTTGTCGAACCCCTTCTCGGGGTCGTCGGCCTTGTTGACGTGACCGCCGTGGACGATCAAACCCTTGGCCCCGATCGATGCCGCCGCACTGACGTGCTGCTGCAGGAGCTTGCGACTGGGGATGCGGATGCGGTTGTTGGTGGTGGCCACGTTGATGACGTAGGGGGCGTGGACGTAGATGTCGACGCCTGCCTCCTCGGCCTCCGCCTTGAGGCCCTCGGCGCCGCCGGCGTGGTCGATGACCGGGCCCTTGTAGCTCTGCGGGTCGCCGAGGAACATCTGGACGACCGACATGCCCCGCGCCCGGGCGTGCTGGACGGGGTCGTCGGAGGCGACGTGGGCACCGATGGCGAGGTTCGTCATGCGTTCCAGCGTAGGGGTGGGCGCCGACAGCTCAGCCCAGGAGGACGCGGAGGAAGGTGGCGCAGCCGCCGATCACCGCGCCCGACGCGAGCAGGACGGCGGCGGAGGTCAGGCGTACGCGGCGCTCGTGCACCCGGTGGGCCAGGGCCGCGACCTCGTCCGGGGCCGGGCCCAGGCAGTCGCGCACCCAGGCGCCCTGCGGCGCCTCGATCGCCAGCGACTCCAGCAGCGCCAGGGCGTGGCCGGCCGAGTCGGGCCTGTCGTCGGCACGGGGCGCGACGAGCCGCTCGAGCAAGGCGCGCAGCCGCGTCGGCGGCCAGGGCGAGCCAGGGTCGGTGGGGCCACCCGGGTGCGGCCTCCGGGCCGTGAGCAGGTGCAGCCCCAGCACGCCCACGGCGTACAGGTCGTGGCGCAGGTCAGGCGTCAGCGTGGCGTCGGGAGGCAGGTAGCCCTCGGTGCCGACCGGCCCCGCCACGGTGAGCCGCGGCGCCGACGGGTCCAGGGCGACGCCGAAGTCACCCAGACGGACGTGGATTCCGCCGTCGTCGCGACCCTCGAGCAACAGGTTGCCCGGCTTCACGTCGCGGTGCACCAGCCCGGCGGCGTGCACCACGGCCAGCGCCCGCAGGGTCTGCTGGAGGATGCGCGCCACGACCGGCTCGGGCAACGGACCGTGCTCGGCGAGCAGCGCCCGCACCGTGCCGCCGGTGACCAGGTCCGTGGTCAGCAGCACCACGTCCTCCTCGGCGGCCCATCCCGTCGCGGTGAGCAGGTGCGGGTGGCGCAACCGGATTTCCTGCTCACGAAAGAAGCGCGCCATCAGGGCTCCCGTGTGCGCGCCGAGCACCTTCACCGCGACCAGGCCACCGGTGTGCAGGTCCCGCGCGCGCCAGACGGAGGCCGTGGCTCCGGCGCCGACCTGGTCGAGCAGGCACCAGCGGCCGGCGACCGTACGCCGCCCGGTGCGGCCCGGCGGGAGGGTGGCGCGCGGAGCTCTCATGCCACGGCAACGTAGCGATCCGGGAGCGGTGCCCGTCGCCGTTCTCCACAGGCTCGGAGGCGGCCCGACGGGAGCGGCGGAGCCCCTGTGCGCGGATTCCCCGGGAGCTACGCGCCGCTGGTAGCCTGCTGCAGTTCTTGGTGTGCCCTTCTCAGTAGGAGGACGTGCCGGGAGCCGTGACCCGGTCCGTCCAGTGGATCGGCGTCGCGCACGCAAGCCCTCCTGCCACGGAAAGTCCGTGGCCGCCTGAGTCCAGAGGAGGTGGAGACCGCTTTGCGTAAGTATGAAGTGATGGTCATCCTCGACCCCAGTCTCGAAGAGCGCACGATCGAGCCTTCGCTCGACAAGTACCTCAACGTCATCCGCACCGACGGTGGCACCGTCGAGAAGGTCGACGTCTGGGGACGCCGTCGTCTCGCGTACGAGATCAAGAAGAACGCCGAAGGCATCTACGCAGTCATCTCGATCGAGGCCGAGCCGGCCACGGTCAAGGAGTTCGACCGCCAGCTGACCCTCAACGAGTCCATCCTGCGCACGAAGGTCATCAAGCCCGGCAACCGCTGAGCCTGTGCACAACTTCGCGTAACTGTCGGTGACGTCGGCAACGATGTCACTGGCAAGCAGTGGCGGATTCAACCCCGCAACACCAACTGATGGATCTAACCAAGGGAGACCTTGAATGGCAGGCGAGACCGTCATCACCGTGGTCGGCAACCTGGTCGACGACCCGGAGCTGCGCTTCACCCCCTCGGGTGCACCCGTGGCGAACTTCCGGATCGCTTCCACGCCGCGGACCTTCGACCGGCAGACCAACGAGTGGAAGGACGGCGACGCGCTGTTCCTCTCCTGCTCGATCTGGCGCCAGGCAGCCGAGAACGTTGCCGAGTCGCTCCAGAAGGGCATGCGGGTCGTGGTGCAGGGACGGCTCAAGCAGCGCCAGTACGAGACCCGTGAAGGCGAGAAGCGCACGGTCGTCGAGCTCGAGGTCGAGGAGATCGGTCCCTCGCTGAAGTACGCCACCGCCAAGGTGACGCGTGCTTCCGGCGGCGGGGGCGGTGGCTTCGGCGGAGGCGGCGGCGGCAACCGTGGCGGCTTCGGCGGCGGTCAGCAGGGGTGGCGGCGGCTTCGGCGGCGGCCAGCAGGCTGACGACCCGTGGGGCGCTCCGGCGGCCCCGCAGGCTCCCCAGGGCGGCGGCTACGGCGGCGGCCAGCAGGGCGGCGCTCAGCCCGACCCGTGGGGCGCGCCGGGCGTGGGCTCGGAGGAGCCCCCGTTCTGATCGCTGGATCGGCTCCCTGACGACGAGATCCGTCAACCCATCCGAATACACCTCAACCATTCCGACCTCACGGTCGGGCTTCTAGAAAGGAAGCACCACAATGGCCAAGGCAGTGATTCGCAAGCCCAAGAAGAAGGTTTGCCAGTTCTGCAAGGAGAAGGCGACCGGTGTCGACTACAAGGACACCACCCTCCTCCGTAAGTTCATCTCCGACCGCGGCAAGATCCGTGCGCGTCGCGTGACCGGAAACTGCGTCCAGCACCAGCGCGACGTGGCCATGGCTGTGAAGAACGCCCGCGAGGTCGCTCTCCTGCCGTACACCTCGACCGGACGCTGAAGGGAGCCAGGAACATGAAGCTCATCCTGACCCAGGAAGTGACCGGCCTCGGTGGCCCCGGTGACATCGTCGAGGTGAAGGACGGCTACGGCCGCAACTACCTCATCCCGCGCGGCGAGGGCATTCGCTGGACGAAGGGTGGCGAGAAGACTGTGGAGGCCATCAAGGCTGCCCGCAAGTCCCGCGCCGTCCGCGACCAGGCTCACGCCGAGGAGATCAAGGGCAAGCTCGAGGGTGCCGCCGTGGCGCTCAAGGTGCGCGCTGGTGAGGGTGGTCGCCTGTTCGGCGCCGTCACCGCCAACGACATTGCCGACGCCCTCTCCGAGGCCGCTGGCGAGTCCGTCGACAAGCGCACGCTCGTCCTCGGCAACCCGATCAAGTCGCTCGGCTCCCACACGGTGTCGGTCAAGCTGCACGACGACGTGACCGCCCAGGTCGCGCTCAACGTGATCTCCGCCTGACCTCTGCGTCTGACGGCGAAGGCCCGTCCACCCTTCGGGGTGGGCGGGCCTTCGTGCGTCCCGGGGTCAGGAGGCCCCGAGCACCATCCACCGCTCCCCGCGGGCGCGGTGCAGCAGCACGGCGCACCGCACCCCCATGAAGAGGCCGCTGAAGAGGATCCAGATCCACAGCAGTGACTGCGCCTGGGTGACGAGCAGCGGCACCGCGAGCACCGGCGGCACGTAGGCCACCAGCGTCCACACCCCGGCCCACGCGAGGAACCGTCCGTCACCGGCGCCGATCAGCACCCCGTCGAGCACGAAGACCACGCCGGCCATGGGCTGGCTGAGTGCTGCCACGAGCAGGATCGGCACGAGGAGCTCGTGCACGGCCGGGTCCTGGCTGAAGAGGGGGCCCAGCCACGGGCTGCTCGCGGCCAGGACGAGGCCGGCGACGACACCGGAGGCCCACCCCCACCGGATCATCCGCCGCGTCAGCTCGCGGGTCCGGTCCCGGTCGCCCGCCCGAGGGCGTGCCCGGTGAGGGTCTGCGCGGCGATCGCGATCGCGTCGAGCGCGAAGACGAGGAAGGTCCAGATCGTGAACGCCACCTGGTGGGCGGCGACCGCCTCGCCCTCCGGGTCGCCACTGCTGGCGACCGCCCACGCGCCCACGACGAGGGCGGCGCGCAGGGCGAGCGTACGCACGACCAGCGGCACGCTGGCCCGTCCTGCGTCGCGGATGCCGGGCAGGTCAGGCGCCAGCGAGGCGCCCTCGGCGCGCGCGGCTCGCACCACGACGGCGACGAGCACGGCGGCGCTGAGCACCTGGGCGATCACCGAGCCGAGTGCGGAGCCAGCGACGCCGAGCGCGGGGAACGGGCCGTAGCCGAAGACCAGGACGAGGTTGAGGACGACGTTGACGGCGTTGCCGCCGACCGCCACCCACAACGGCGTACGCGTGTCCTGCAGCCCGCGCAGCACGCCGGTGGCCGCCAGCATGACCAGCAGCGGCGTGACCCCGAGCAGGGCGACGACCAGGTAGTCCTGCGCGTGGCCGGCCACCGCCTCCCCCACGCCGAAGGCATCGACGAGTGGACCGGTGACCGTCAGCAGGACGGTGGTGAGCAGGACGCCTAGCCCGACGGCGAGCCAGATCCCGTCGGCACCCAGGGCCAGCGCGCGGCGTGCGTCCCCGGCGCCGAGGTGGCGGGAGACCCCGGCGGTGGTGCCGTAGGCGAGGAAGACGCAGAGGCCGACAGCGGTCTGCATGACGACGGCCGCGATGCCGACACCGGCCAGCTCGGGGGTGCCGAGACGGCCCACGATGGCGGTGTCGGTGAGGAGGAAGAGGGGTTCGGCCACCAGGGCGAAGAACGCCGGAATGGCAAGTCGGAAGATCTGCCGATCGGTCTGGTGCACAGTCATCGAGTCTAGGCAGGTCTGTCGTGTGACCCACGTCACGACCTACTGTCAGGTAAAACCGCAGGTCAGAGCCGAAATATCGGGTACAAGCTCATCCCCAGACCCTGTGGACAGGCTTGGGATATCACACTCGACGAAAGCGTTTCAGCGGCTTGTCGACAATTTTGTGCTTCTGTTCACATGTCGAGAACTGCGTGGGGAGATTCTTTTTCTCCACAGGCTGGGGACGACGTTTCCGCAGGTCAGACGGGGTGCTGGTGAGTTGTGGACAAGGTTGTCCACAGTCGGCCTCACAGATCGTGGGCACTTGTTGGGGATGACGCACCGCTCATGCCCAAGTTATCCACAGAGCCTGTGGATAGGCCGGTGGTGGAGAGGCCTCCCGGACGCGTACGTTCGCGAGGTCGCCAATGCTGTCGGTGCCCCCTCCTAGCGTGGGAGCGCGGGTTCGGTGCGGCCCGCGCAACCAACCAGAACCACGTGTCCGGAGGACTTGATGAGCATCTCTGAGCAGCACCTGCTCGGCCCGGGCGAGCCCTCGTTCGAGGACTGGGGCGACGGCCCCGCGGCGTACGAGCCGGGCGAGGCCCCGCGCGGCGCCAACGACCGTACGCCGCCGCAGGACAACGCCGCCGAGCAGAGCGTGCTGGGCTCCATGCTGCTGAGCAAGGACGCCATCGCCGACGTCTCCGAGGTCCTGCGCGGCATCGACTTCTACCGCCCGGCCCACGAGCAGATCCACGACGCGATCATCGACCTGTACGGCCGCAGCGAGCCCGCCGACCCGGTGACGGTCGCGGCCGAGCTGCAGCGCCGCGGTGAGCTCGCCAAGGTCGGCGGGGCGCCGTACCTCCACACGCTCGCCGCCAACGTCCCGATCGCCGCCAACGCGGGCTACTACGCCGAGATCGTGCGCGAGAAGGCGATGCTGCGCCGCCTCGTCGAGGCCGGCACGAAGATCGTGCAGCTCGGATATGCAGGTGAGGGTCAGGTCGACGACGTCGTCGACCAGGCGCAGGCCGAGGTCTACAAGATCACCGAGAAGCGCGCGGCGGAGGACTACGTCCCGCTGAGCGACATCATGAACGACGTCCTCGACGAGATCGAGGCGATCGCCAACCGTGAGCAGGGCGTCTACGGCGTTCCGACCGGCTTCGCCGACTTCGACGACCTGACCAACGGTCTGCACTCCGGCCAGATGATCATCGTCGCCGCCCGACCCGCCATGGGTAAGTCGACGCTGGCCCTCGACTTCTGCCGCGCCGCGTCGATCCACAACAACATGACCAGCGTCTTCTTCAGCCTGGAGATGACGCGCGCCGAGATCGTGATGCGCCTGCTCTCGGCCGAGGCGAAGGTCGCGCTCAACCACATCCGTACCGGCAACATGACCGAGGACGACTGGGAGCAGCCATGCATGGCCAAGAAGATGGGGGAGGTGTCGGCTGCGCCGATGTACACGACGACTCGCCCAACATGACGATGATGGAGATCCGGGCCAAGGCCCGTCGCCTCAAGCAGAAGCCGACCTCAAGCTCATCGTCATCGACTACCTCCAGCTGATGAGCTCGGGCAAGAAGGTGGAGTCCGCCAGCTCGAGGTCTCGGAGTTCTCCCGCCAGATCAGCTGCTGGCGAAGGAGATCGAGTCCCGATCATCGCGCTCTCGCAGCTCAACCGTGGCCCCGAGCAGCGTGGCGACAAGCGCCCGATGATGTCCGACCTGCGTGAGTCCGGCTCGATCGAGCAGGACGCCGACATGGTGATCCTGCTCCACCGCGAGGACGTCTACGAGAAGGAGTCGACCCGCCCCGGCGAGGCCGACCTGATCGTCGCCAAGCACCGCAACGGTGCGACCCGCGACATCACCGTCGCCTTCCAGGGTCACTACAGCCGGTTCGTGGACATGGCGCACTGAGTGCTCGCCTGACTGCCGCCGGCAGGCCTACCTACGCTGTTCCCGTGACGACCCTGGAGACTCCGAGACTGCGGCTGACGCCCGTGACCTCGGACGACGTGCCCTTCTTCGCCGAGCTGTGGCAGGACCCGGAGGTGATGGCCCACCTGGGCGGCGTCCGCGACCCGGAGCGCATCGTGCCCCTTGTCGCGGAGGCCGTGGAGCAGTGGCGCACTCATGGTCTTGGGCGGTGGGTGGTACGCCTGGCCGCCCAATCCATCGGGACCATCAAGCTGGCTCACGTGATGCGCGGGCGCAGCGAGATCGAGATCGGCTACGCCCTGCTGCCGGGGCACGAAGGACGGGGTTACGCCACCGAAGCCTGCGAGTGTGTCCTCAACTTCGCCCTGCAGGACCGGTCATTTCCCTCCGTCGTGGCTCTTGCCCGCGACGGCAACGACAGCTCGCTCGCGGTCCTGGATCGTCTCGGCTTCGTACGCGAGGGGTCCTTCGAGCACCCGCTCGGGCCACACATGCTCTTTCGCGTCACACGACCGCGGTGGCTGGACCGCACCTGACATCTCGATCCATGTCACCCACGGCCCCGCCTCACCGCCAGACCACCGGCTTCTCGGTCCCGACGTAGTACGCGCTCTCGAACGGCCCCCATCGCAGCCCCACCACGTCGGTGCCGGGCGGGGTCCGGAAGGCGATGCAGTCCTTCACGACCTCCCGGGGGACAGCCGGATTCGAGAGTCCGCGCGACGGACACGGCGTGAAGTCGAAGAGGTAGCTCACCTGGTTGTGCCCGCCACCGCCGCGGAGCACCGGCGCCACGTCAGAGTCCAGGTAGTACCCACCGATCTTCCCGGACACGTGCCTGATCGTGACGTCGACGTACCAGATCTGCCCGGTCTCGAGGAGCTCGCGGAGGCTGGCGGACAGATCGGGCTCCGCGAGCATGTCGGCGGTGTCGCCGCGACGTACGTCGGTGACGGTGAGCTCGACCTTGCCCTCGTCCTCGACGTGCTCGACCGGGACCCGTGCGGTCTCGCCGATGTCCAGCAGTGAGCCGGGCGGCGTGAACTCACTGACCGCAGGCGGCGCGGACGGCGCCGGCGGACGCACCGGCTCCAGCAGGCGGGGTTCCTCCGACTCCCACGGACGCACGGAGAGCGCCGTGGCCGAGACGACGAGCACCAGGGCAAGGGCGGCGCTGGCGCGCAGGAGGCCACGACGGCGTACGCGGCGACGCCCGGCGCGCACGACGTCGAGGGCGTCGACCGTGCTCCCGGCGTCCTCGCGGCTGGCGTCGTCCAGCAGGTTCTTGAGGTCGACCATCACTCACTCACTTCCAGTTCCACCTCGTGGTGCCAGCCAGCCTCGACCAACGCGCGGCGCAGGGCGTCGAGTCCGCGGGCGGTCTGGCTCTTCACGGTGCCCGGCGAGCAGCCCAGCACCCGGGCGGTCTCGTCGACGCTGAGGTCCTCGAAGTAGCGCAGGACCACCACCGCTCGCTGCCGGGGAGCCAGCAGACCGAGGGCGGCCATGACAGCCGCGCGGTCGGCGTACGCGCCCGCGCCGTCGGTCAGCGGCGGCGGCACGGACTCCTTCGCCTCGTAGCGCTCCCGCGTCCCGCGGCGGCGAGCGGCGTCGATGGCGACGTTGACCACGGTGCGGCGCGCGTAGCCGAAGAGGCTCTCGACCTGACCGATGCGGGGCAGCGCGACGTACATCCGCACCAACGCTTCCTGCGTGACGTCGTCCGCCGAGGCCCAGTCACCGGTGATCAGGAAGGCCGCGCGCCTCAGCCGTCCCTGGTGGGCGTCGACGAACTCCACGAACCGCTGTTCGTCCCGGCGCGCCATCGCGGATCCTCTCCGAGGGTCGAGCCTCGCCCCCTTGCCCACAGTGACGCACGCCGAGGGCCGGCGGTTGCGTCAGGCGCGCACCCGAAATCGATCCACGTGCACGGCCTCGGCGAGCGGCCGCTTCGGGCGCCACCCGTGGCGTACGAGGTCGGGCACCTCCTGCAGCTGCGTGACCGGCCCCAGGCAGAGCCACGCCACCGGCCGCACGCTTGCGGGGATCCCGAGGAGCTCCTGCAGGAACTCCTCGCGGTAGAACGACACCCAACCCATCCCGAGCCCCTCCGCCGTGGCGGCGAGCCACAGGTTCTGGATGGCCAGGCAGCTCGAGTAGAGGCCGGCGTCGGCGATCGCGTGCCGGCCGAGGACCGCCGGCCCACCGCGCTCGGCGTCGTACGTCACGACGACCCCGAGGGTCGACTCCAGGACCCCTCGACCTTGATCCGGGAGAACGTGGCGGCGCGCTCGCCCTCCAGCGTCGACGCGAAGGTCTCGCGCTCGATCGCGACGTGCTCGTGGAAGCGGCGCCGCGTCTCCTCGCCGCGGACGAGGACGAAGTCCCACGGTTGGCTGTTGCCCACGCTCGGCGCGGCGTGCGCGGCGGTGAGGATCCGCTCCAGCGTGGCGTCGGCGATCGGCTCGCCGGTGAACTCGGCGCGCACGTCACGGCGTCGGAAGATGGCGTCGTACAGGTCAGTCATGAAGGGCTCCCGCAGTCAGGGCCGTCCGCTGCCACCCACGGGTGCGGGCAGGTCGGACGGCTGTTCAGCGAGGCCGGTCTTCGGACTTCCCGTCACCGCCACCGGTCGCCTTCCCAGGACCGTGGTCCCAGTGGCTGCGCGTCGCGCACGACCGGCGACTCGAGGTCACCGCAGCGGGCCCTGTGCCGGAGTCACACCGGCTTCCCGATTCTCCCCGTGAGGGGCACCTCGCAGGTTGTGCCGGCGCCACCGTACCGCCACGCGCTCCCTGGGGTTTGCCCCCGCCCTCCCCGGGCAGCCTCCCCCGTGCGCATCGGTGGGCCAGCGTCTCCCTCGGAGGAGACCCCTGCCGTGGGGGAGGTCGACCCGCTGCCGCTGCACCGCCGGCTGGAGGTGGGCCGTCTGGTCGTGGGCGCGGCCGCCGACATGACGATCCGGGCCTACGGCGCCGCCGCCGCCCTGAGCGTGGTGGTGAGCGACGCGGAGACCGTCAGCGGCAAGTCAGGTGACGCGGTCGCGGCCGTGCCCCACCTGCTCGACCGCTACCACCAGGCGCAGTACGTCATCGACCACCGGCAGGAGATCCAGGCCGCCATCGATTACGTCGACCAGCACACTCCGCCCCAGGCCGAGCTGCAGGCGCGCGTCGAGGAGGCCGGCGACACGCTGCGTGACATCGAGGCGACCTCCGACGCGGTCGCCCGGGCCAGGGACGCCGCCGAACGCCTCGACGTACGGGAAGCCTTCGGCCAGGTCCGTGAGGCGTGGCAGGTCAGGCCCGACCGGGAGTCGATCCAACAGCTGGCGGAGGCCGCCGAGGAGGTCGCCCCCTACGCCGAGCAGGTCGAGGTGCTGGTGCCCGTCTACCAGGGCGGGGTGGTCGCGGCCGTCGACAACTTCGCCAGCGACGAGGTCGCGGGCACGGTCTTCGTGATGGTCGTGGCCCTCGTGGTCGCCGCCCTCCTGGGCCAGGCCGTCGGCTTCTGGATCCGCCGGGGGAGGCCCGGGCTGATCGCCTCGGCCTGGCAGCAGCTGGGGGCGCGGGTCTTCCGCGACTGGTACGTCCGCCACCTCCCCTTCGCCCTCGGCGGCTCGGTTCACGCGGTGGCGCGCGAGCGGTTCCAACGCGACCTGGTCGCCGACCCGGAGGCGGTGCTCGACCCGGACGTCCTGGCCGCGCTCGAGCGTCACTTCGCGGCCAAGCCACCTCCCGACGCCTGACCCGCGTCCGTCGCCCGGTCACTCCGCGGTACGCCGCCCATCGCCGCCACCCGTGGCGTACGGTCTCCACAGACCACCGCGACACCCAGGGAGCCACCGTGCAGGACGTCCAACCGCTGCTCGAGCAGTCCGTCGAGATCGACGCCGACCGCGCCGCCGTCTGGGCCGTCGTCAGCGACGTGTCGCGGATGCCCGAGTGGAGCTCCGGCGTCACCGGCGTGCGCTACAAGGGCGACGGCCCGCACCCGCGCTTGGGCTCCGAGTTCTCCAACCGCAACGAGCTCGGCGAGCTGGTGTGGGTCACGCACGGCGAGATCACCGCCTTCGACGCGGACGAGCACCTGGCTTGGCGGATCAAGGAGAACTGGGCGATCTGGTCGCTCCACCTCACCGACGCCGGCGACGGTCGTACGCGGCTCACGCAGCGCCGCGAGACCCCCGAGGGCATCTCGGAGCTCTCGCACGAGCTCACCGACGGCTTCATGGGCGGGCAGGAGCAGTTCCAGGCCCAGCTGCTCGACTCGATGGCGGCCACGCTGGCCGCGATCAAGGCGGCCGTCGAGGGCGCCTGACCCCTCGGAACGCACGCCCGTGAACGACCCCGTCGACCTCCTCGCCGGCGCCGACCCGCTCGCCGCCTTCCGCCGCGCGCACGCCGCCGGGCAGCAGGTCGCGCTGCGTACCTCGGGCACCACGACGACCCCGCGCACCGTGCTGCGGACGACGGACTCCTGGGTCGACTCCTTCGACCACGTCGCCCGCCTCACCGGGCTCAGCGCCGCCAGCCGCGTCTGGATCCCAGGGCCGCTCACCGCGACCATGAACCTCTTCGCCGCCGTCCACGCCGACTGGGTGGGCGCCACCCGGGTCGCAGGGCTGACCGAGGCGACCCACGCGTACCTGACGCCTGCCGCGCTGCGGCGGCTCCTCGCCGAGCCCGCGGTGCTGGCGGGCGTACGCGTCGTCGTCGCCGGGGACCGCCTCGACCCCGCCACCCTGGCCTCGGCCCACGCCGCCGGCGCGCAGGTCAGCCACTACTACGGCGCCGCCGAGCTCTCCTTCGTGGCTTGGGCCGACGGCGAGACCCTGCGGCTCTTCCCCGGCGTCGAGGCGCAGGCGCGCGACGGCGAGCTGTGGGTCCGCTCGCCCTACCTCTGCGCCGGCTACCTCGAGCCGGACCAGGTGGCCATGCGCGACGCCGACGGCTGGGTCACCGTCGGCGACCGGGGCCTCGTACGCGGCAGTACGCTCGAGGTCCACGGGCGCGCTGGCGGCATCACGACCGCGGGGGCCACCGTCCTCGTCGCCGACGTCGAGCGGGTCCTGCGGCCGCAGGCGCGCGGCGACGTCGTCGTCACCGGCGTCGCCCATCCCGACCTGGGGGAGGTGGTCGTCGCGGTCGTCACCGACGCCGCCGACGTGGCCCCGCTCAAGGCGCTCGCGCGCACCGCGCTGATGCCGCCGCAACGACCCCGTCGCTGGGTGCACCGCGCCACGCTCCCGCTCACCCGCCACGGCAAGGTCGACCGAGCGGCGCTCACCCGTGACGTCAGCACCGAGCGGGAGGACGCATGAGCGACCCCGTCATCATCAGCGCCGTCCGCACCCCGATCGGCACCGCCAAGCACTCGCTGCGCGACCTCACCGTCGAGCAGCTCGCCGGACCGGTCGTCGCGGCCGCCGTGCGGCGTACGGGCCTCGACGCGGCAACTGTCCACGACGTCGTGCTCGGCAACTGCCTCGGCCCGGGCGGCAACGTCGCCCGCGTCAGCGCCCTGGCCGCGGGCCTGCCCGACACCGTGCCCGGTCTGACCGTCGACCGGCAGTGCGCCAGCGGCCTGGCCGCGATCGACCTCTCCGCCCAGCTGGTGCGCAGCGGCGCCGGACTGGTCGTCGCCGGTGGCGTCGAGTCGGCGAGCACCGCGCCGTGGCGCTTCTGGCCACCGGTCGGCGACGCCGAGCCGGTCCGCTACGAGCGCGCCCCCTTCGCCCCGACCGCCGCCGACGACCTCGACATGGGTCTCTCCAACGACCTCCTCGCGGCCGAGGCCGGCGTCACCCGCGCCCGCCAGGACGCGTACGCCGCCCGCTCCCACGCCCTGGCCGTCGCCGCCCAGCAGCGCGGCGCGTTCGCCGACGAGCTGCTCACGGTCGCGGGAGTCGATCGCGACGACCGGCCCCGAGCGGGGCTCACCCCCGAGCGGCTCGCCCGTCTGCGGCCCGCTTTCCGGGAGGGTGGCACGGTGACTGCGGGCAACTCGTGCGGCATCAGCGACGGCGCCGCAGCCGTCGCCGTCGTGCCTGCCGAGACCCAGCAGCGCCTCGGTGTCCCGGGGCTGCGGATCCTGGCCACCGCCACCAGCGGGGTGAGCCCGACGCGACCGGGCGTGGGCCTCGTACCGGCGACCCGACTGGCGCTCCAGCGCGCCGGACTGACGCTCGACCAGGTGGATGTCATTGAGCTCAACGAGGCGTTCGCCGGCCAGGTCCTGGCCTGCTGCGACGAGCTGGAGCTCGACCCCGACCGGGTCTGCCGCGAGGGCGGGGCGCTGGCGCTCGGCCACCCGTGGGGTGCCTCCGGCGCGGTGCTGATGGTCCGCCTCTTCACGCAGCTCGTCACCCGCGGCCAGGGCCGGCACGGCCTGGCCGCCATCGCCGCCGGTGGCGGGATGGGCGTGGCCGCAGTCGTCGAGCGGATCCCCTGAATCGGCCTTCCCCTGACGCGCCACCGGGTGTAGACAGGTCGGACCGACGACGGGGAAGGAGCGGCGCGTGACGCGGTACCTGATCACGTTCTCCGAGGAGTCGATCACCTTCCCCGCCGAGGACCTGCGCGACGTCGTCTCCGACGCCGCCGAGGTCGTCGCCGCGGCCAAGGAGGCCGGCGTCTGGGTCCTTGGTGCCGGCCTGAAGGGCTACGACGCGATGGTCGTCGAGCCCGACGGCACGCTCATCCCCAGCTATGCCCTGCTCTCGGCCAACGTCGCCGGCTTCACGGTCGTCGACGTCGACACCGAGGAGGAGGCGCACGAGTGGGCCCGCCGGATCGCGGTGGCCTGCCGCGCCGCCCAGGAGGTCCGCGAGCTGCTGGACGGTGACGCCTTCGGCCGGACCGGCGCCGGCGACCCCGACACCTGACAGGACGACGAGTGGCCACCAGGATCCACAACTTCTCGATCTCGCTCGACGGCTTCGGCTCCGGCGAGCCCCAGTCGTTCGAGACCCCGTTCGGCCACGCCGGCCAGCGGCTGCACGCCTGGATGATGGCGACCCGGATGTGGGACCCGGTCCACGGCTCCGCCGGGATGGACGACGCCTTCGCCCAGCAGCACGACCCCGGCATCGGTGCCGAGATCATGGGCGCCCACAAGTTCGGCCCGCCCGGCTGGCAGGACGACCCCGACTGGCGCGGCTGGTGGGGCGAGGAGCCGCCCTTCCGCACCCCGGTCTTCGTGCTCACCCACCACGCCCGTGAGCCGCTCGCGGTGGGCGCGACGACCTTCCACTTCCTCACCGCGACCCCGCAGGAGGCGCTGCGTCTGGCGACCGAGGCGGCCGGGGGACAGGACGTACGCATCGGGGGCGGCGCCACCGTCGTGCGCGACTTCGTCGCCGCCGGACTGGTCGACCACATCCACCTGGTGCAGGTGCCGATCGTGCTCGGCCGCGGCACGCAGCTGTGGGACGGGCTCGAGGGCCTTGAGGCGTCGTACGACGTCGAGGTCACCGCCTCGCCCAGCGGTGTCACGCACCTCGTCTTCTCCCGGAAGCCCTCGGTCACATCCTGACCCCTCGGCTCGTCATCCTCCCGAAGGGCGTCGAGCGACGGCCCGCTGATGGGCCGGCTGATGGGCCGGCTGATGGGCCGGCTGATGGGAGAGTGAGCACCGTGACCAACGTGGACCGCACTGCCGAGTTCGAGGCCGAGCGACCGCGCCTCACCGGGCTGGCCGCCAAGGTGCTCGGTGACCGCACCGAGGCCGAGGACGTCGTCCAGCAGGCCTGGCTGCGCCTGGAGCGCACCGAGGCCGAGATCGACAGCCTGCCGGCCTGGCTCACCACCGTCACCACACGGCTCTGCCTCGACCGGCTGAAGGCGCGCAGCCCGTTGCTCGTCGACGACCTGGCCGAGCACGAGTCCGGCATCGCCGAGGTGACCGCCGGGTCGCACCCCGAGGACCCCGCCGACCACGTCGCGCTCGCCGACGCCGTCGGGGTCGCGCTGCACGTCGTGCTCGACCGGCTGACCCCGTCGGAGCGGGTCGCCTTCGTGCTCCACGACAGCTTCGGCTTCGAGTTCGCGACGATCGCCAGCGTGCTCGACACCTCGCCGGCTGCCGCTCGCAAGCTGGCCTCGCGGGCCCGGGCCAAGGTCGCGCAGCCGGCGCCCCAGGACGCCCTGGCCGACTGGGAGGTGGTCGACGCCTTCATGGCCGCCGCCCGCGAGGGCGACTTCGAGCGGCTGCTGGCCATGCTCGCCCCCGACGCCGTGGTCCGCGCCGACGAGGCCGCCGTGCTCGCCGGTACCCCGTCCCGGATCGACGGACGCGACGCGGTGGCGCAGTTCTTCAACGGCGCCGCCCACGCCGCCCTGGCCGTCTACGTCGGCGACCGGCCGGCCTCGGCCTGGTACGACCGCGGCGAGGCCAAGGTCGTCTTCGACTTCACGCTGCGCGAGGGCCGCGTCGAGCAGATCACCTTCCGCGCCGCCCCCGAGACGTTGGCCGAGGTCGTACGCCGTCGCGGCGCCGACCGCAGGTGAGGTGCGGTCACATCCAGCCCGCCCCCGTCGTCACACCTTCAGAATCCCCACGAGAGAGGAAGTCAGATGAAGACCATGACCTGCCGCCAGTTCGGTGGCCCCTGCGACCTGCCGCACCGCGGCGAGACCGCGGACGAGGTGATCGCTGCGCAGGACAAGCACCTCAAGGAGGCCGAGAAGGCCGGCGACGCCACCCACCAGGAGGCGCGGGACGCGATGAAGGGTCGGTGGAAGCGGCCGAAGCAGTCGCTCGGCTGGTACCGCGACATGAAGGCGGCCTTCGCTGCTCTGCCGGATGACTGAGGCGGATGACTGAGCCGATGAGTGGGCCTCATGACGGGCCAAATGACTGAACCGGCTGACGGATCGCGCGAGGTCTGCAACATTTCTCGCGCTCGGTCCATCTAGTCGGGTGTGAGCACAACAACTGGCGGCCGGCCCGACGACCCCCCGGCGCCGCCCTCGGCCCCGGTAGCCCCCTCCACCCAGCGCCTCATCGGTCGCACGACGGCGGTCCTGCTCGACGACCTGGTCAAGGCCGTCGCCCCCGCGGGCAGCACCACCAGCGACTTCAAGGGCCAGGGCGGCGTCGACCTGCTCGACGAGGAGGGCAGCGTCTCGCTGTCGGCGAGCGACTTCCCGCTCACCTACGCCGAGCTCGTGGCGAGCAGCTCCCGCGGCACCTCGACGGTCGGGGTCAACGTGCAGCCGCTCCGGATGGCCGAGGGTGACGCCTGCTCGGCGGAGTACGCCGGGACCGAGTGCGAGGTGACCACCATGCCCAACGGCGACAAGGTGCGCACCTACGTCGACACCGACTCCAAGCCCGACGCCACCCGCCTCGTCGCCGAGCTGCTGAGCAGCAGCCGCGACCTGCGCGTCCTGGTGGGTGCCAGCGCCCCGAACGGCGCTGCCCAGGCGCTCACCCGGGCAGAGCTGGTCACGATCGCGAGCGACTCGTCGTGGTCGTTCCAGGTGCCCGGTGAGCTGGTGGCGCGGGGTGAGGCGCTGGAGGGGTTCACCGCGCTGGACTCGGACACCTCCATCGACGGGATGCCACGGGCCCCCCGCGAGCAGGACTGAGCCGCGCGGTGGCGGGGTACTCCCCCGGAGTGACCCCCGCCGAGCACCACTTCCACGAGAGCTGGTCCGTCGACGCCCCTGTTGAGGACGTCGCGGCGGTGCTCGACGACCTCGCGGCCTACCCCACCTGGTGGCCCGAGGTCGTCGCCGTCGCGGCCCTCGGCGACGACAGCGCCCGGGTGCTGTGCCGGTCGCGATTGCCCTACGTCCTCGACCTGGTGCTGACCGCGCGGACCCGCAGCACCTCGCGCCTGGAGGTCGAGGTCGACGGTGACCTGGTGGGGTGGGTCCGCTTCGACCTCAGCGAGGAGCAGGCCCGTGAGGATCAGGCCAGTGGGGAACGCATGCGTACGCGGCTCGACTTCCACCAGGAGGTGCTCACGTACGGCTGGCTCGGGCTCGCCTCTCGGGCCGCACGGCCGGTGCTGCACTGGAACCACCACGCGATGATGCAGGGCTGCCGCGAAGGCCTGGCCCGGGCGGTCGCGGGTCGCGTCGTGGTGACCGAGCCGTCATGACCGGCCCGTCATGACCAGGAGACGACTGTCGGTGGCCGGGTCTACGGGCGAGGACATGGCTACTTCGACCTCCTCCACCGTCTCGGCGGGCGGCCCCGGGCCGCGCCACCACTCCCTCAACTACGTCGAGCTCACCGTCACCGACCTCGCCGCGGCCAAGGCCTTCTACAGAGGTGCCTTCGGGTGGCACTTCGTCGACTACGGACCGGAGTACTCGGGCATCCTCGACGGCGGCGAGGGGAGCGACGAGGTCGGGGGCCTGCTCCTCCAGCCCACGGCACGTGCGGTGGGTGGCCCCTTCGTCCTTCTCTACTCCGACGACCTGGATGCCACGCAGCAGGCGATCGTCGCCGCCGGTGGTGACGTGGTGGCCGGGCCCTACGACTTCCCCGGTGGTCGACGGCTCCACTTCGTCGATCCCAGCGGCAACGAGCTGGGGGTCTGGTCGGGGGTCGAGTCGGCGGGCTGACGCCCCGCGATCCTCAGTCGAGGCGGTGGACGAGCTCGACCACGTCACGGCCCACGCCGTCGGCGTACGACGTCTCCTCCCCGACGCGGACGAAGCCCGCGCGCTGCAGCACGGCGATCGAGCCGTGGTTGTGCTCGGCGACCCGCGCCGACAACGGACGCCGACGCTCGACGGCCAGGAACTCGGCGAGCGCAGCCGACGCGATCCCGCGGCCCCAGCGGGCGGGGTCGATCCAGTAGGTCACCTCGATGTCGCCCTCCATCGGATAGCTCCCGATGGTGCCGGCGAGCTCCCCGTCGGTCTCGACGGCCAGCAGCGTGGTCTCCGGGTTGTCGCGGATCCGCCGGTGGTGGGCGTCGAAGGCCTCCCGGTCGCCCGCGTCGGGTCGGGTCGGGTGAAATCTCGACCGCTCGCGGGTCCTGCTCCCAGACGAAGAGCAGGTCGAGGTCGTCAGGGGTGAGTTCGCGCAGGCGTACGAGGCTCATGCTCGTCACCGTAGACCCGTCCGCCCCGCGTCACTAGCGTCGAGCGCATGACCCTCCCAGCGGGCGATGCCGCGATCCGCGCCACGGGCCTCATCAAGAGGTTCGGTGCCTTCCCCGCCCTCGACGGACTCGACCTGGAGGTGGCCCGCGGCGAGGTGCACGGCTTCCTCGGCCCCAACGGCGCCGGCAAGTCGACCACGCTGCGGGTCCTCCTCGGGCTGCTGCGGGCCGACGCCGGCAGCGTCGAGCTGCTCGGTGGGGACCCGTGGCGAGACGTCGTCGCGCTGCACCGACGACTGGCGTACGTCCCGGGAGACGTCGTGCTGTGGCCGCACCTGTCCGGCGGGGAAGCGATCGACCTGCTCGGCCGGTTGCGCGGCGGCCTCGACGAGCAGCGCCGCCGTGAGCTGCTGGAGCGCTTCGAGCTCGACCCCACCAAGCGCGGGCGGCAGTACTCCAAGGGCAACCGGCAGAAGGTCGCGCTGGTCGCGGCGCTGGCCTCCGACGTCGAGCTGCGTCATCCTCGACGAGCCGACCTCAGGGCTCGACCCTCTGATGGAGGCGGTCTTCGCCGAGGAGGTCGCGCGGGAGAAGGCCCGCGGCACGACGATCCTGCTCTCCAGCCACATCCTCTCCGAGGTCGAGGCGCTGGCTGACCGGGTCAGCATCATCCGCGCCGGCCGGGTGGTCCGCACGGGAGCGCTCACCGAGCTGCGCGGCGACGCCCAGGTGACGGTCCGGGTGACCCTGCGGCGTCCGCCCGCCTCCCTCGACGAGCTCGACCTGCTGCGCTCGCCGCACCTCGACGCCACCGGGCGCCTCACCGCCCAGGTCGACCCGGCGCACGTGAACGAGGTGATGGCGCAGCTCGTCGCCCACGACATGACCGACCTCAGCGTCGCCGCGGCCACGCTCGAGGAGCTCTTCATGGAGCACTACTTCCGCGGCCCGGAGCCCGGCCGGTGAGCGCCACCACGGGCGTACGACCGCTGCTCGCCGCCACGCTGCACCAGGACGCCCGCGCCATCGCTCCGTGGGTGGTGCTGATCTCCGTGCTGTCGGCCTCGTCGATCCTCGCCTTCGCCCTCGTCTTCCCCGACCCGGCCGACCGCTCCGCCCTGGAGCTGGCGCTGGCCGGCAACCCTGCGCTGTCGCTGGTCTTCGGGCCGGTGCGTGACCTGGCCACGGCCGACGGGTTCAACGCCTGGCGCGCCGGCCAGCTCGGGGCGCTCTTCGCAGGACTGATGACGATCCTGGTCGTGGTCCGCAACAGCCGCGCCGGGGAGGACTCCGGACAGGCCGAGCTGGTCGCCTCCGCGGTCGTCGGCCGCCCGGCGCGGCTGGCCGTGGCCGTGCTCCTGGCCGTCATCGCCTCCGTCGCGCTCGGGGTGGTCTGCTTCGTGCTCACCGTGGCGGTGGGTGGGGGTGTGGCGGCGACCGCGGTGCTGGCCGCCAGCTTCACCGCCTCCGGGTTGGTCTTCGCGGGCGTCGCCGCGGTGACGGCGCAGGTCGGCTCCGACGCCCGGTCGGCCAGCAGCCTGGCCGTGGGGGCGCTCGCGGGCCTCTACGTGCTGCGCGGCTACCTCGACATGAGCGGGGCCGGGGAGCGTGGTCAGTGGTGGACGCCCTTCGGGTGGGGCGAGCTCGCCGCCCCGTCGGTCGACGACGACCCGCGCCCCCTGCTGCTCTCAGTCGTCGCGACCCTCGTCCTGGTCGCGGTGGCCTTCGCGCTCCAGTCGCGCCGCGACTTCGGACACGGGCTCCTCGCACCGCGGCGCGGGCCGGAGCGGGCCGGGATGACCGGCAGCGTCTGGGGCCTGGCGCTCTCCCTGCACCGCGAAGCCCTGGTGGGCTGGATGGCGGGCTTCGCCGCGCTGGGCCTGCTCGTCGGCAACCTGGCCACCACCATCGACGACGTGGTGGCCGACAACCCGGCGATGGCGTCGATCGTGGCCGCCGGGGTGGTGCGTGACTCCGACTTCACGGCCGCCTACGTGGTGACGATCCTGCAGGTCATCGCGATCGTCGCCTCGGTGCTGGGCGTGCAGGTGGTGCTGCGGATCTGCGCGGAGGAGCTCGACGTGCGGGTCGACCCGTTGCTGGCCGGCTCGTTGCGCCGCCGGACCTACCTGGCCAGCAACGCGCTGGTCGCCTTCGTGGCCACCGGGCTGGCGATGCTGGTCGCCGGCGTCTCCCTGGGACTGGTCGCCTCGGCCCGCGAGGAGAGCCTGGAGTTCGGTGACGTCGTGCTCCAGGCCGTCGTGACCGTGCCCGGGGTGTGGGTGCTCGTCGGCATCGCGTTGCTGGTGGTCGGTGCCGCACCGCGGGTGCGGGCGGTGGCCTGGCTGGGCGTGGTGGCGACCTTCGCGCTGACGCTGCTGGGGCCGACCTTCCGGCTGCCCGACTGGGCGCTGGACATCAGTCCGCTGCGCCACGTGCCTCGGGTCGTCCTGCCCGCCGCCGACTGGAGCGGACTGGTGGGGCTGCTGGTGCTGGTCGCCGCGCTGACGGTGGCCGGCTTCGTCGGCTTCCGCCGCCGCGACCTGCTCTGAAGCTCGCCGGGTGCTGAGGCAACGAGTCAGGCAGCGACCTGGCCCACCAGCAGGTAGGCACCGATGCCGACCATCGCCGCCCCCGAGAAGCGGCTGACCGCCCGGGCGGCGGCAGGGCGCGTACGCAGCACCACGCGCGCCCGACGGCCACCGCCGTGTAGACGATCGCGGTGGCGACCAGGTGGATGCTGGCCAGCGCCATGATCTGCAGCGGCACCGGCCAGGCCGCGGACGGGTCGGCGAACTGGGGCAGTACGGCCAGGAAGAGCAGCACCACCTTGGGGTTGAGGCCGCTCACGCCGAACCCCTTCGCCAGGCGGCGCAGGGCGGACCCCTCGACGACCGAGCCGGCCTCCTCCGGGGTCGCCGGCGAGCGCAGCACGCCGATGCCGAGCCAGACCAGGTAGACCGCACCGAGCACGGTGAGCGTCGTGAGCAGGACGGGGGCGCCGGCCATCACGGCAGCGACGCCACCGGCCACGGCCAGGGTGGCGGTGAGGTGGCCGAGCAGCATTCCGGTGATCGCCGGGGTGACCGTGCGGTGCTGCAGACCAGCGGAGATCGCGTACGCCCAGTCGGCGCCGGGGGTGAAGACGAAGAGCAACGTCACGACCGTGAACGCAGCGACCTGGGCCAGTTCCATGGGAGCGATTTTATGGCGGAGCAGGCGGAAGCTGGTTCCAACTTTTGCCAGCAGCGAGGCATCGGGTGGCAAACTTTTGCGCGTGGATGCCATCGACCGACAGATTCTTGCCGAGCTGCAGCAGGATGGGCGGCTGAGCGTCACCGACCTGGCCGAGCGCGTGCAGCTGAGCGTCTCGCCGTGCCACCGCCGCGTACGCGCCCTCGAGCGGTCCGGTGCCATCGCCGGCTACCGCGCCTACCTCGACTCGGCCGCCCTGGGGCTCGGGTTCGAGGCGCTGGTCTTCGTCACCATGACCGCCGCCGACCGCGCCACCCTGGACGCCTTCGAGTCCGCCGTCGTGGAGATCCCGTACGTGCTCGAGGCGCAGCGGCTCTTCGGCGACCCCGACTTCCTGCTGCGCGTCATCGCCCGCGACCTCGCCGCCTTCCAGCTGATCTACGACGACCACCTGGCGACCCTGCCCGGCGTGCAACGGCTCACCTCGACCCTGGTGATGAAGACCGTCGCGGAGAACCGGCCGCTGCCGCTCGACTGACGGACACCCCGGTCAGCCACCACATTTGGGGATGACGGTTCCGCGCGACCCCGCGAACACTCGAGAAGGACTCGTGGCAACGAGGCCCGGGTCGTAGGAACACAGGCGTAGTGAACACAGGGGAGTCAGCGATGAAGAGTGTGAAGATCGGGTTGGTCGGCGTCCTCGCCGGAGCACTGGTGGGGCCTCGCCGCCCCCACGGCCACGGCCAACGACATCGGGCGTGAGGGTTGCACGCCCGGATACTGGAAGACGCACACGGACAGCTGGGAGGAGATGACTCCCGGTGAGCTGTTCAGCAGCCGCTTCCGCTCCGGTACGTCGGGTGCCCTGGACGGGCTCACGTTCCTGCAGGCGCTGCAGGGTGGCGGTGGCCGGGTGTGGCCGGCGCGGAGCTGATCCTCGCTCGTGCGGCCGCGGCCGCCTACCTCAACGCCGCGCACGAGGGCCTCGGCTACCCGTGGCGTCGGTGGGAGACCGGGCTCGACGGACGTGGCCCGCTGATCGCCACCGTCAGGGCGGCGCTCGCGTCGGGCGACCGCGCCACGATCCTGGACCTGGCGTCGCGCCTGGACGCCGACAACAACCTGGGGTGCCCGCTCAGCTGAGGGTCACCGTTCGATGCGGTCGAGGACGCTCGCCCTCGGCCGCATCGTCGCGTTCCGGGGGCCAGAAGGAAGTTCGATGTAACGCCTCGCCCACCTCGTGACAGGTAGGGGGTGTCCGCCAACCCGGACCAGACGGACAGTCAAGGAGACCCCCATGCAGATCAAGACCCGCATCGCCGCGGCCGTTGCCGCGGCCGCCCTTTCCTTCGGCACGCTCGCTGCGCCGGCCCACGCCGCCGAGCCGGCCCCGAAGGAGCCCTGCGCCAAGGAGCAGGTCCAGGTCGAGAAGGCCGAGGACGCCCTCGAGCGCGTGACCGCCGTCTTCGCCAAGGCGCAGACCAAGGTCAAGAAGGCCAAGAAGGCCGTCGAGAAGGCCAAGGGCAAGGAGAAGAAGGCCAAGGCCAAGAAGGCCCTCGCCACTGCGAAGAAGCAGCGCGACACCGCGCAGAAGACCAAGAAGGCGCAGCAGCAGCGCGTGGCGAAGGCCAAGGAGCGCCTCGCCGACTGCCTCGCCGACGAGGCTGCGCCCTCCGAGGGCTGAGTGGCCTTGGCCCCATGACGGGGTCGGGGAAAGAGCGGGCGGTGGGACTTCGATCTCGCCGCCCGTTTCGTCGTTCTCGGGGGGGGCGACGCTCAGGAGGCGGCGGCCGGTCCGGCTTCCGGGTGCGGTGCGGAGTCGCGTACGACCTCCAGGTGCGGCGTGCCGAGCGAGCCCTTCAGGCGCTTGAGCCCGCGGTGGCGCGCGACGCGCAGCGCGACCGTGCTGATGCCGAGGATCTCCGCCGCCATCGCCGTGTCGATGCCGAGGCCGTCGACGAGCCCGATCACCGAGCGCTCCCGGGGCGGCAGCGTGGCCAGCACCGAGCGCACCCAGTCGTTGGCCACGATGTCGACGTGCGGTCCGTCGACGGCGCCGACCAGCTCGGTCACCTCGCCGGGGGAGGTCGCGCGTCGGTCGGACGTACGTTTGGCAGTGGCGCTGATCCGGCGCGTCCCATCCGAAGAGCCATCCCGCGAAGTCGGTGGCCGAGCCGTGGAAGTCCGCGATCTTCTGGGCAGCGACGAACCACGCCTCCGCGGCGACGTCCTCCGGCGCGGCAGCGGTGTCACCGGTCGGACGCGACTGGAGCCACACGATCAGGCGGCCGCCGTGCTGGCGGTAGAGCGTGCGCCAAGCGTCGGCGTCGCCCTGCTTGGCGCGCGCGACGGTCGCGTCGTCCTTCATGGGCGTACGCCCGCCCCCACGCCGAGGGTCGGCGCCTCGCCGCTGGTCGCACTGTCGTCCGGCGCGTCCTCGCCCTGACCGCCCTTGCCACCCTTGGCCTTGTCGTCGGCGGGCTCCTTCTCGGGCTTCTTGCCGTTGGACTGTCCGGCTTGTCCTTGCCCTGTGACTTGCCCTGGGAGTCCGAGCCCTTCTGCGGCTTCTCCGAGCCCTTCTGGGGCTTCTCCTTGGTCTGGCCCTTGCCCTGGTCGCCCTGATTGCCACCGTTCTGGCCGGCCTTGCCCTGGTTGCCGTTGCCCTGGTTGCCGTGGCCTTGGCCGGAGTCGCCGGGCTCGGCACCGCCGGAGCCGTCGCCCGGGACGCCCTGGCCGTTGCGGCCGTCGGCCGGGTGTCGTCACGCGACCCCTTCGAGGAGTCCGGGCGTGACGCGTCGTCGCTGGGGCCGGACGTCGGGCCGGCACTTCCGTCGCTGCCCGGGGACCCGTCCGTCCCGCCCGTCGGCCTCACGGGGGCCGGCGACTCCTGCCGCTGCGACGGCAGGCCGGGCACCTCGATCGCCCCGGTGGCCCACGCGCCGCCGACGGAGGCGAGCACCGCTCCCGCCGCGACCCCGGAGACGGCGGCCACCCGACGTCGGCTGCGGGCAGGCGTGCTCGTCGCGCTGGCACGCGCGAGCTCCGACAGCTGGTGGACCAGGTGGTCGGGAGGTTCGATCGTCGGGGCGCTGAGCCGCAGGTCGGGCGAGGGGACGTCATCGGAAACCTTCGTGGTGGGTGGACCTCACGATAACTCCGGTCACCGACGGACGTGCAGTGATCGAGGCTGCTCACGTCGCCGGCCGGCCCGCCCGTGCCGAGGCAGGGCCGCTACCGTGGCGGCGTACGTCACCGACCCGAGGAGCACCCATGGACCTGTTCGAGATCGACGAGAAGCAGCGCATGTCCCGCGAGGCGGCGGCCGACAAGCTGCGCGCCCTGGCCGACTCCCTGTCGCGGCACAACTCGGTGGAGTTCCAGAAGGCCGGCAAGACCCTCACCGTCTCGGTCCCCGACCAGGTCGAGCTCGCGATCGAGGTCGAGCTGGGCGACGACAACGAGCTGGAGATCGAGCTCAGCTGGTGACGCCCGTCCGCTGGCCCTGACTGGCACTGACCGGACGGGTCAGGGCAGCACGACGTCCTCGTCCTCGGGGAGCTCGGGCTCCTCGGGGGCGTCCGGCACCAGGCGCACGGCCGGGCAGAACTCCACCTCGAGGTGCTCGGCGAACCTCGACGCGGTGCGGTCGGGGACCTCGAAGGCCACGTCGCCGGCCACCTGCTGCTGCCACGTCCACCCCTGGAAGGCGACCTTCTCGCAGACCACGATCGCGTGCTTGAGCCGGTCGCCGTCGGAGTAGCCGTCGAGGTACCTGATGCGCTCGACGACCCGCAGCAGCTTCTTCCCCGCGTCGATCGGCACCTGGTAGTCGCCCAGGGCCCCGGTGGCCGGGATCGTGTCGGCGCGGGGGTTGCCGATCGCCACGTCCTCGCCGTCACCCTCGGCGCCGTCCTGGGCGCCGTCGTCGGACTTCGGCTCCCCGACGCTCTCCTCCAGCGGCTGCGGCGCGGTGGGCACCGCCACGCGGTTGCTGTCGTCGCCCTCGTCCTCGGGCCAGGTGGAGGCCCAGCCGAGGAAGCCCATCACCGACAGCAGGGCGACCACCAGCAGGATGCGCAACGGCGCAATGGCGGGGTGTGCGCTCATGGCAGTCCTCCTCGCCACGGGGCTCGCCGTCCGACGGGCCGCTCGTTCCGGTCGCCCGGGGTGAGCGCCGCGCTCATGCTAGTGGTGCGGAGGCGGCTCGGACAGGGATTCCACATTGGCTTTGCCGAGGGGTCCGGGCGGGCCGGAATTCGACCCCTCGCCGCCGTCGGCGTCCGGGTCTAGGGTCGACGACATGACCAGCTCCTACGACTACGTCATCGTCGGCGCCGGGGTGGCCGCCGCCAAGGCCGTGCAGGGCATCCGCGCGGTCGACCCCGCCGGCAGCATCGGCGTCCTCGGCGCCGAGCCGGACCCGCCCGTCTACCGCCCGGACCTCTCCAAGACGCTCTGGCTCAAGGACGACGCGAGCCTGGAGAAGTCGCAGCTCGACGTGGGTGACGCCGACCTCCGCGTTGACACCCGTGTGGAGTCGCTCGACACCGTGGGGCACACCGTCACGCTCACCGACGGCAGTCGCATCGGCTACGGCAAGCTGCTCCTGGCGACCGGTGCCGCACCGCGTACGACGGAGCTCCCCGCAGGCCCGCGGGTCGTCTACTTCCGCACCGCCTCCGACTTCCGTACGTTGCGGCCGCTCGCCGTGCCCGGCGCCGAGGTCGTCGTCGTGGGCGGTGGCTACATCGGCTCCGAGATGGCCTCCGCCCTCGCGCAGAACGACGTCCGCGTGACGCTGGTGGTCGACACCGACCACGTGCAGTCGTCGATGTTTCCCGAGGCGTTGGCCCGACGCGTCACCGAGCAGTTCGAGGCCCACGGCGTGACGCTCGTGCACGGCACGGTCGCCGGCGGCGAGGTCGCCGACGACTCGGTGACCGTGCGCCTCGACGACGGCACCACCCTGACCGGCGACGCCGCCGTGCTCGGGCTCGGGGTGCTGCCCCGCACGGAGGTGGCCGAGGCGATCGGGATCCACCTCGACGCCGACCACGGAGGCCTGCTCGTCGACGACCAGCTCCGCACCTCCGCCCTCGACGTGTACGCCGCGGGCGACGTCGCCGCCTACCCCGACCTCCGGCTGGGTCGCCGTCGGGTGGAGCACGTCGACGCCGCCGAGACCATGGGCGAGGCCGCGGGCCGGATCATGGCTGGCGCCGCCGAGACCTACCGGCACACCCCGATCTTCTGGTCCGACCTCTTCGACGCCGGCTACGAGGCGGTCGGCGAGGTGACCTCGCGCCACGAGACGGTCGAGGACTGGAAGGACGGCGAGGTCGGCGGCACCGGCGTCGTCTACTACCTCGACGGCGGCAGTGTGCGCGGCGTGCTGCTCTGGAACGTCTGGGACAGCACCCCGAAGGCGGTCGAGCTGATCGAGGAGACCGCCCGTGACCCGCTCGACGACCCGAGCACGCTGCGGGGGCGCATCCCCTTCGAGTGAGCGGGTTCTGCAGCTTCAGGCCGGGTGCAGCGCCACCTCGGTCGCCTTGACGCTGAACCAGACCCGCGCGCCCGGGCCGACGCCCAGCTCGGCGGCGGCCTGCGCGGTCACGTCGGCAGCCAGGTGGCCGGCCCGGATCCGGACCAGGTCGCCGTTGGGCTCCACCGAGGTCACCGTCACCTCGAAGGTGTTGCGCGGCGACCCGTGCACCGGGGTGGAGTAGACGGCGACCGCACTGGGCCGGAAGACCGCGACCGCCTCGGCGCGGGACGGAAGGCCGTCGGCGATTCCGTGCACGCGCTCGCCGGTCGTCGCCACAAGCTCGCCGCCCGTGGGACCGCCGTCGGCGTGCCACGTGCCCCGCAGCAGGTTGAGCCCGGCGATCCGGGCGCCGAAGGCACTCCGGGGCCGGGCCAGCACGTCGGTGGTCCTGCCCTGCTCGACGACCCGCCCGCCCTCGATGACGGCCACCCGGTCGGCCAGCAGCGCCGCGTCGAGCACGTCGTGGGTGACGACCACGCAGGTCATCTCCGCCAGCACCTGGCGCAACGTCTCGCGGACCGCCGGGGTGACCTCGACGTCGAGCGCGGCCATCGGTTCGTCGAGCAGCAGGAGACGGGGGCGTGCAGCCAGGGCGCGGGCCACGGCGACGCGCTGGGCCTGGCCACCCGACAGCGACCCCGGTCGCCGGTCGGCCAGGTCGGCCACCCCGACCCGCTCCAGCCACTCGAGCGCCGTGGCGCGCGCCTCGCGACGCGAGCGACCCTGGGCCCGGGGGCCGAACTCCACGTTGGCCCGGACCGAGAGGTGGGGCAGCAGGAGCGCCTCCTGCGTCAGCGTCGCGACGTGGCGGTCGTACGCCGGCACCCAGGCGTGCGTACGCCCGTCGCGGACGTCGGTGAGCAGGCGCCCGTCGAGCGTCACGGTGCCGTGGTCGGGTCGCAGCAGTCCGGCCACCAGGGCCAGCAGCGTCGACTTGCCGGCGCCGTTGGGTCCGAGCAGGGCCAGGGTCTCGCCGTCGGCGACCTCGAGCTGGGCGGCGACGTCGCGGTCGGTGACGGCGGCATCGAGGGAGAGCGTCACAGGACCGCCCGGGTGCGGCGGGTGAGTGCGATGACCAGCACCGCGACGACGACCAGCACCAGCGACAGGGCGACGGCGGCGTCGGGGTCGACCTCGCGCTGGAGGTAGATCTCCAGCGGCAGGGTGCGGGTGACGCCCTGGAGGCTGCCGGCGAAGGTGATCGTCGCACCGAACTCGCCCAACGCCCGAGCGAACGACAGCACCGTGCCCGACGCCAGCGCCGGCCAGACCAGCGGCAGCGTGACCCGGCGCAGCACGGTCGAGGGGCGCGCGCCGAGGCTCGCCGCGGCGGTCTCGTAGCGGGTGCCGGCCGTGACCAGCGCCCCCTCGAGCGAGATCACCAGGAAGGGCAGCGCCACGAAGCTCTGGGCCAGCACCACCGCAGCGGTCGAGAAGGCGATCTGGAGGCCGGACCTCGAGGGTCTCGCCGAGCAAGCCCCGTCGACCGAAGGCCGCCAGTAGAGCGATGCCGCCGACCACCGGTGGCAGGACCAGCGGCACCATGACCAGCGAGCGCAGCAGGTCGCGGCCGCCGAGCCGGCTGCGGGCCAGCACGACGGCCAACGGGACGCCGAGGACGAGGCAGACCAGGGTGCTGAGTGCGGACGTACGCAGGCTCAGCGCGAGCGCCGCGCGCGCGGAGTCGCTGGTCACCAGCGCGGAAGGAGGCCCAGTCGACCCGCGCCGTCATCGCGACCAGCGGCAGCAGCATCAGCAGGGTCGCCAGGGCGGCCGGCAGCCAGATCCAGCCGGGGAGTCCGGTGACCGAGCGGTGCCTCATGGGCGGTCGAAGCCAGCCGAGGTCAGCACCTGCTCGCCGGCGAGCGAGGTCACCAGGTCGGCGAAGGCGCGGGCCAGGGACGGGTGGTCGCTCCCGGTGGCGACGGCGACGGGGTAGGTGTTGACGGCGTCGCGGGCCTCGGGAAACGCGACGCCCTCGACGTCTCCGCCCGCGGCCTCGACGTCGGTGACGTAGACCAGCCCCGCGTCGGCCTCGCCCGCGCGGACCTTGCCCAGGACGTCGGTGACGCTCTGCTCCTCGCTGACCGGCGTGAAGGTCAGCCCGGCCGCCGTCTCGACCTGCGCGGTTGCCGCGCCGCACGGGACCTGCGGTGCGCACACCACCAGGTCGAGGTCCCCGGCGAGGTCGTCCAGCCCGGCGACGCCGGCGGGGTTGCCCGGCGGGACGACGATCACCAAGGTGTTGGTGGCGAAGGGGGTGACCTCGTTGACGAGGTCGTCGGCGGCGAGGGTGTCCATCGTCGCGGTGTCGGCGGTCGCGACGACGTCGGCCGGTGCGCCCTCGGTGACCTGCGCGACGAGGTCGGCGGAGCCGGCGACGTTGAGCCTGACCTCCACGCCGTCGTGCTCCGCCTCGAACTCGCGCGCGAGCTGCTCGAAGGGTTCCCGCAGGGAGGCGGCGGCGTGGACGGTGAGGACGGTGGTCTCCGGCTGGTCGGCCCGCCCGCAGGCGACGGTGGCCGCGGCGAGGGCGGTGAGGGTGACGACCAGGAGTGCCGCACGCGGTGCCGGTCGCCTCATCGGACCGTCTCGACGACGACGTTGGTCGACTTGATCGAGGCCACCGCGACCGAGCCCAGCTCGAGGCCGAGGTCGCGGACGGCCTCGCTGCTCATCAGCGAGACGACGCGGAAGGGGCCGCACTGGAGCTCGACCTGGGCCATGACGGTGTCGGTCACGATGTCGGTGACGAGCCCGACGAAGCGGTTGCGCGCGGAGCTCGCGACGCCGTCGGGCAGCGCCAGGGCGCGGGCGTGCTCGCGGGCGGCGAGGGCGACCTCGTAGGCGTCGACGACCTTCCGTCCGGCGGCGTCGGTGGTGGCCGTCAGCTGCCCGCGATCGATCCACCGACGGAGGGTGTCGTCGCTGACGCCGAGGTGGGCGGCGGCGTCGGTGATCCTCAGTTGCGG
Organism: Nocardioides daphniae; assembly: GCF_004777465.1. Lineage (NCBI taxonomy): Bacteria > Bacillati > Actinomycetota > Actinomycetes > Propionibacteriales > Nocardioidaceae > Nocardioides > Nocardioides daphniae. Next base: position 3,495,549 of record NZ_CP038462.1, on the reverse strand, counting down.
CATGAATCACAGGTTAGTGCCGCACCTGCGGATGCAAAAGGGCTACGCGGGCACACCGCTCCGTCGAGTGTGCAGAAGATGTCGGACGTGCAGGTGTCGGATGCATCATCTGCACACTCGTCCGACGACATCGCGCGGCGTGGACCTTCAGCCCGGCACGTAGCGCTCACTCAGGTCGATGATGCGCTTGATCTCAGCCTTCATGTGCCGCGCCACGGCGGCGGCGGGCTGGTGCTCGACCGCGACCCCGTCGACCTCGTCGTGCACCGTGCCCAACACGAAGATGTTCTCGTCGTTGAACTCGTTGGCGGGCTCGGTGTAGTTGAAGCTGCCGGCCACCACGACCTGCTCGTCGATCACCATCAGCTTGTGGTGCAGCTTGCGCAGTGTCGCGAAGTCGCCGGCCCTGCGCGGGACGTACAGCTCGATGTTGTCGTGGACCAACCACGCCGGGGCCGCCCACTTCTGCTTCGCCTGGGCGGGGTCGAGGACGCCCTGGATCGTCATGCCGCCGCGCGCCAGGGCGAGCATCGTGTCGTCGATCCCCGAGGAGCCGGCGAAGGTGAAGATCGCGAACCAGATCTCCCGACTGCCCTTGAGCATCTGCTTCATGATCTCGAGCTCGGGGGGGTGTGGGTCGGGGGCGAAGAGGACCTTCACGGGCACCCCGCCCACGTCGTACGTCCGGGGCGTCGCCCGTGCAGCTCGCGGCCGAACCGTCCTCGGCGCAGCTGCTCCACCTCGGTGAGGTACTGCCGGCAGACGTCGGCGTCCCGGAAGACGAAGAGGTGGTTCAGGTTGCGGTGCGTGTCGGTCTGCGTGAAGTTGGCCGACCCGCTGAGCAGCGCCGACGTCGGCGCGGCCTTGCCGTCGTAGTCCCGCAGCACGAACTTCTGGTGGAAGATCTTCGGGTTGTAGTCGCCCCGCACCTGCACGTCCGAGCGCAGCAGCGCCGCCAGGATCCGGCGGTTGGTGGCCAGCTCCGTGGTGTCCTCGACCCACTGCACGCGCCGGAGCGCCTCGTCGTCACTCTCGCCGTCGCGCGGGGTCGGCAGAGCGGGCGGACTGCCGGGAAGCGGCGTCCGCAGGTAGTCCTGCTCCAGGAAGACCTCGACCCGCAGTCCCCGCCAGCTGGCGTCGATGATCGCCTGGGCGATCGGCTCGCTGTCGAGCTCCTGCACGGCGATGCTGAGACTGGTGCGGGCACCGGCGATGAAGTCCTGGACCACCGACTCCAGGTCGTCGGCCGCACCCAGCTCCTGGGGACCGACGTACGCCTCGATCCTGTCGTCCGCGAACTGAGCCATCGCCCGCCCCCGAGTCCCGGCGCCCCCGCGCCGTCACTCCCGAGCATCCTCCTGCCGCCCGTGCTGCGGCAAGGGTCGTCGGTCGGCCCGCCGACCGGGACGGGCTCAGGCGCCCAGGCGTACGAAGTACTCGTCGAGGAAGTTGGCCGTCACCTCGGGCTCGGCCGAGTCGACCCGGACGGCCAGGCCGTCGCGGTGGAGGAGGGCGAGGGCGCGGGTGACCTGCGCCGGTCCGTCGGGCCGGGACTCCGCGCCCTCCAGCCGGCAGGTGAAGCCGGTCCACTCGCCCCGCTCGGCCACGCTGACGTTGCTCGTGCCGACGAAGGACGCGCCCTGGAGCTCGACGTCGTTGGTCTCGACCTCGCCACCGGGGCACTGCTCCTCGGCAGTGTCGAGCAGCGCGGCCTTCATCTCCGCGACCGACGGGGCGGGGCGCGGAGGTGGAGCCACGTAGTCGTTGCGGACGTCGTCACCGCAGGCGGTGAGGAGGGCCGATGCCGCCGCCATGACGGTGACGGAGATCCAGGTCTGGCGGGCCGAGGGGCGTACGGAGCGTCAAGGGGTCTCCCCGAGAGTCGCTGCGCCGCAGCTCGCCGTGTCCGCGAGACACCTAGGGGTCCGATCGCAACCCGACAACGACCGATGCGACACGACGAGTGTGACCTACGCCTCTTTGGCCCGCACCCGCACGGGCCGTCATCAGGCGGTGGCGGGCGTACGACGTCGTCGCGCGAAGTACTCCACGACCAGCAGGGCGCCGCCCACCCCCAGCAGCCCCAGGCACCAGAGGACCGAGGCCGGGTCGTCCCGCACGACGTACGCGAGCAGGACGAAGTTGCCGATCAGGCCCGGGACGAGCAGCCAGCGCGGGGCCTTGAACGTGCGGTCGGTGACGTCCTCCTTGGTGAGCTTGAGCGCCGCCAGGATCACCAGGCAGTAGATGAAGAGCAGGAGGACGACGGTGACCGTGGCCAGGCGCTCGACCAGGTTGATGCCACCACCACCCGCCACGACGAGGCTGCCGATGACGAGGAGTCCCGAGACGACCAGGAGGGAGAAGAGCAGACCGACCCACGGGCTGCGGCGCTTCGGGTGCAGCTTCGAGAAGATCGGGGGCACGACGTCCTCGTTGGCCATCCCGTAGAGCACGCGCGGCTGGGTCACGGTCGCCACGAGCGAGGTGTTGGTGATCGCGACGCAGGCGATGATGGCGAAGAGGGTGGTCATGAAGGTCACCGGCAGCGGCACCACGTCGGCCTTCACGACCTCCAGCAGCGCGACGTCCGAGGTGCTCAGCGTGGGGGCGCCGACGACCAGCGACGCCACCATCGCGACGAGGACGTAGATCACGCCGGCGGCGATCATGCCGCCGACCAGGGCCCGCGGGAAGGCGCGGTGCGGGTCGACGGTCTCCTCGGCGACGTTGACGACGTTCTCGAAGCCGGTCATCGCGAAGAAGGCCAGCGCGACGCCGGCCACGATGGCCCAGATGGGGTTGCCGGAGGCCTCGAACTCGGTGAGGCGACTGAAGTCGGCCCCGCCCTGGGCCACGAACCAGATGCCGATGCCGATCACGATGACCAGGCCGGCGATCTCGACGAAGGTCATCAGCATCGTGACCACGACCGACTCCGTGATGCCGATGAAGTTGATCAGGGCGAGGATCGCGATGAAGACCAGGGAGACCAGCAGCGCCGGCGGGGGGTCCCACAGCTCGAGGAAGTAGCTGGCGAAGCCGACGCTCAGCGACCCCGCTGCCGCGAAGCTGGCCGAGAGGAAGGAGACGGTGACCAGGAAGGCCAGGATCCTGTTGTCGAAGGCACGGTTCACGTAGAGGGACGCCCCGGCGGCGTGCGGATACTTGGTGGCGAGCTCGGCGTACGCGAGCCCCGTGATCGCCGCGACGCTCACGCCGACGGCGAAGGCGATCCAGAACGCACCACCGACCGCACCCGCGACCGCACCGATGAGGACGTAGACCCCCGAGCCGAGCACGTCGCCCAGCACGTAGAAGAAGAGCAGCTTGGTCGTGATCGACCGACGCAGCTTGACCTTCGGCTCGCGTCGCTTCTTCTTGACGTTGCCGATGGTGTCGGCGGAGCTGTCGCTCACGGTGTCCTCCGAGGGTGAGTGGGCCTGGGAGACCCAGTCCCCCCCACGGGGTACCCGGGAAACGTCGGCGCCAGCCGTGAGAAATGGCGCGGCGGTGCGTCGGTGGTGCGCCACGCTGGCCGGCATGCCGAGCACCGTGGTCGAGATCCGTCGTCCGTATGCCCCCGAGGAAGAGGTGACGATCATCGACGCCGTGCACGCGTCACTGGTCGAGGCCTTCCGGATCCCCGAGGGGGACAAGCACGTGCGGCTGGTGGTCCACGAGCCCCACCGATGCGCGGTGCCGCCGCACCTCTCCGACCCGGACCGCTTCACCCTGGTGCAGGTCGACTGCTTCGCCGGCCGCTCGGTCGACGCGAAGCGTCAGCTGTACGCCGCGCTCACCGCCCACCTCGGCGACCTCGGCATCCCCGCCGACCACGTCACCGTCGTGGTGCGCGACCTACCTCTGGAGAGCTGGGGCATCCGCGCCGGTCAGGCAGCCTGCGACGTCGACCTGGGTTTCCACGTCAACGTCTGAGCTGTGCAGGTCCGCGAGTCGGTCAGCAGAGATCGCTCGGCGGCTCCACCGAGACGTCCTCGCCCAGCTGGCTGAAACCAGCCATCACCGGTATGTCGATGTCGCCGTCGAGCAGGCGCACCATCTCGGGGTCGAGCTCGGCGCCGCTGTCGGCCAGCGCCCGGAGCACGGTGACCAGGTCGGTGCGCCACGCCACCACGTCCTCCCCGTCCACCAGGAAGGTGACCTCGACACGACCCTGGGTCTGCTCCGGGGCCAGCTCCAGGGACGAGACGACCTCGCCGAGGGTGGAGGCGACGGTGAAGAGGTCCGCGGTGCCCCGCACGGTGTCGCCCTTCGCCACCCACTCCTCACCCTCGGCAGTCGCGACGACCGCCACGGCCGGAGGCGCGGGCGTGCCCTCGCCCGACTCCGCCGGTCCGGGGCCCAGCAGGCCCGAGGCGCGGTCCGGGCGGCCGGCCCGCCAGCACCCGCTCGCCGGACCGGTGCTGTCCTGCGACGTACGGAACCAGACGTCGTCGCCGACCCGCACGTGCTCGGAGCGCAGGCTGCGCTCGCCGTTCGTGAGCGTCAGGTCCAGGGTGGCCACGGAGTCGGCGACCCCGAACTTGCCCTCGCTCCGGATCATCGGCTCGTCGTCGTCGCCGAGCTGGAAGGTGTAGTCGCCCGTGCCGGCGTCGGTGAAGGCGGCCACCGCCGCGGCCAGCGTCTCGTCGGCCGGCCCGGCCTCGGGCTCGTCGTCGCCGGAGCAGCCCGCGAGGGCGAGTCCGGTGACCAGTGCGAGCGCGGCCATGGTGGCGTTGCCGGCGCGCGCGTTCCTCGACCCGATGCGCATGGGTCCCCTTCCCTCCGGTGTGGCGGCAGCGTAGCCGGAAGGAAGGGGACCGCGCGGGCGTGTCAGCCCGGTGGACGCAGCGGCCAGGTCAGTTGGCCGCGACCCACTTGTCGGGGCCGAAGACCTCGTAGTGGATGCGGTCCGCAGCGACGCCGCGGTCGACGAGGTCGCTGCGTACGGCCTGCATGAAGGGGAGCGGGCCGCAGAGGTACGCCCGTGCGCCACCTTGGATCTCGACCCCGGCGAGGTCGACCCGGCCGGCCCTGACGTCGGCCGCCGCGCCGCGCTCGCCGAGCTCCTCGTACCAGCGGTGCAGGGTCGCGTCGGGAAGCGTGGCGACGAGCGCGCTGAGCTGCTGGCGGTGCGCGTGGCGGGCCAGCGAGCGGTCGGCGTGCAGGACGGTGACGCGGCGGTTGCTGCCGGTGTGGCTCAGGTAGTTGAGCATGCCGAGGATCGGGGTCGAGCCGATGCCGGCCGAGACCAGCAGCAGCGGGTCGTCGGAGTCGTCGAGCACCAGGTCGCCGAAGGGCACCGAGGTGGTCAATGTGTCGCCCTCGAAGACGGTGCGGTGGAGGAAGTTCGACACCTCGCCCTCGGGGATCTCGGTGCCGTCCTCGGCGACGCTGGCGGCGATCGCCTTCACGCTGAACGCCCACTGCCCGGCCGCGGCGCGGGTCAGGCTGTACTGACGGATCTGGCGGGCCCCGTCGGGCAGCCGCACCGCGACCGAGACGTACTGGCCGGGCTTGGCGGTCGCCAGCGGGCTGCCGTCGGGTGCGGCCACCGTGAAGGAGACGGTGTCGGGCGACTCCTGACGCCGCTCGGTGACGACGACGTCACGCCACACGGTCTCGGGGGTCACCTCGGCCTCGGCGTACAGCTCCTTCTCCAGCGTGATCAGGTCGTTGGCCATCAGCCAGTAGACCTCGTCCCACGCGGCGGCGACCTCGGGCGTCACGGCGTCGCCGAGCACCTCGACGATGGCGGCGAAGAGGTGGGTGTGCACGATCTCGTACTCCTCGGGCTTGATGCCGAGGGAGGCGTGCTTGTGTCCGATGCGACGCAGCAGGTCGAGCGGCGCGGGGGCGTCGGGGGTGACGAGCACGGTCGCGTACGTCGCGATCGAGGCGGCCAGGGCACGCGGCTGGTCGCCGGCCTTCTGGTTGCCGCGGTTGAAGAGGTCGCGCTCCAGCTCGGGGTGCGCGTCGAACATCTTGCGGTAGAAGAGCGGGGTGATGTCCCCGATGGCTGCGCCGATGGCGGGAAGGGTGGCCTTGACGACGTCGGTCGAGGTGGGCGACAGCATGGGTTCCTCCGAGAGTTGTTCCGAGTGAGCGGTCCGAGAACCGTGGGCAGGTCAGTCCGGCGGCCTCGAGGTGATCGAGAGCAGCACGTCTGCGGTCGGCGACCCAGCGAGGTCGGCGATCGAATAGGGGTCGAGCGTCGCGAAGAAGGCCTCCTGGGCCTGGCGCAGCAGGCCGCGCAGGCGGCACGCGTTGGCCAGGGGGCAGGGGTTCTCGCCCTCGCACTCGATGACCTCGCCCTGGCCCTCCAGGGTGCGGGCGAGGCGGCCGGCGGACGCGCGGCGTCCGGCCTCGGTGATCGCGAGGCCGCCGGTGCGGCCCCGTCGGGTCTCGACCAGGCCGAGGCTCTGGAGTCGGGCGACCACCTTGGCGGCATGGGTGGGGCTGACGGCCATCTGCTGTGCCACCGACTGGGTGGTCGTCGGCGCGCCGGTGGGCACTGCCAGCCGCATCAGGATGCGGAGGCCGAGATCGGTGAACCGGGTCAGCTGCACGGTCCGAACCTAATAATCGGAAAGAAAGATTCCTAATTAATGAGGACGTGACCTACGTCTCTCTGGAGCGGTCCCGGTACCCTCGACCCAGCAGCCCCAGCAAGGAGAAGTCGATGTCGGACACCCACGCCCTGGTCCCCACCCAGCGTCCTGCCCGTTATGGCAAGCAGCTGGTCAACCACCTCGGCCGCAAGCAGGGCGGCGAGTGGGACGAGTCCAGCAACACCGGCTGGGTCGTCCTCGGCGACGGCCGACTGGAGGCCAGCGTCGCCAACGAGTTCCTCGACCTGCAGCTCACGGCCCCCGAGGCCGACCTCGCCCGCCTCGAGGACGTCGTGGGTCGCCACCTCGTCCGCTTCGGTGCGCGCGACGAGCTCGTCTGCGCCTGGACGCGCGCCGACGGCAGCGAGGGCACGACGCAGACCGCCCCGAGCGAGTCCGACGAGTCGGCCCACGCCTGAGCGGGGCTCAGCCAGCAGAAGTTCAGCCAGCGCTGCTCAGCGTGTCGCCTTCACCCATCGCCGCCAGTCCGGCTGCGGGGTGTAGCCCAAGGCCTGCCACAGGCCGTGGCCGTCCTGGTTCTCCTCGAGCACCATGGCGTGGATGCGGCTCGCGCCGAACGCCTTGAGCCGCGCCTCCGCGCGACCGACGAGGAGTCGCGCGGTGCCGCGACGTCGGTGCTCCGGGGCGACCGCCAGGCGGTAGAGGCTCGCCCGCCAGCCGTCCCACCCGGCGATGACGCTGCCGACGACGACGCCGTCGTCCACGGCCAGCAGCAACGCTTCGGGGTCGCGCTCGATGAGCAGGCGTACGAGGTCGGGCCGGTCCGCAGGACGCCCGCGGTTCTCGCCGGCCCGCGTCCACAGCTCGACGACCTCCTCGATGTCCTCGACGCGCGCCGCGCGGATCTGCGGCAGCTGGGTCGCGGTCGCGGAGCCGCGCACCAGGTTGGCGAAGGGCAGCTGGCCGTGGTCGACCTCGAAGCGGGCCAGCAGCTGCGCCGCCACCTCCTCGGGGTCCGCCTCGCCGGTCTCCTTCCAGGCCACGAGCAGGTCGTCGGAGTCGGCGAGCTGCCACACGTACCGCCCGCCCCAGTGGTTGCCGGTCTGGCCGAGGCCGAAGCGGCGCAGCTCGGCGAGCCGCTTGGCCAGCCCCTGCCGCTTGCCGACGCCGCGGGTCGCGCGCCCGACGAAGAGCACCTCGGCGCCGTCGACCCACGCCTCGCGCAGCTCGGCGACGGGGACGGTCGGGTCCTTCTCGCTCGCCCGGCCCCCGGGGTTGGTGGCGCGGAAGCGCGGCGGGAGGGTGTTCTCCCGTACGACCACGTAGACGCCCGCGCCCGACGGCACGTCGGCTCGCGGCAGGTCGGAGATCCGGATCCACCCGGTGAATCCGTCGGCGGTCAGGCGTGTGCGGTCCCAGGGCATGGGGGCCAGTGTGCCCGTCGCGGCGTCCGGGCACACGCGCCGTCCGTGTGCGCAGCGTTACGTCCTCGCAGGGCTCAGCCGGTGGGAGCGGTGACCCGGCGCACGAAGGCGTCGAGGTTCTCCTGCAGCCGCGCGACGCGCACCTCGGTCGTGGTCGTCTCCTCCGGCTGCACGCGCGCCGGCCGCTTGAGCTTGCGCACGTAGAGCGAGCAGGCCAGGTCGGCGCACAGGTAGGTGCCGACGGTGTTGCCGTTGCGCCCGGCCGCCCCGGCGCGTGGCGCGACCATCAGGTCCATGTCGGAGGACGAGTGCGTGGTGAGGCAGAAGGCGCACATGTTCTTGCGGCCCCCGTGCCCGGCGCGGTTGCCGACGCGCAGCACGAGCCCGGTGGGCTCCCCGCGCCAGGGCGCCACGACGTACGCCGTGCCGGGGCCGGCGAGGTCGCGCCAGCCGAGGAAGTCGAGGTCCGGCCAACGGATCGCGTCGTACGCCGTGGGCAGCGGCAGCCGCTTCGCCTCGCCCTTGGAGCAGTTGACGAAGGAGGCGCGGATCTCGTCGGGGGTGAGGGACTGCATGGGCCTCAGGGTGTCACGGGTCGCGGCGTCACTCGGGGACGTGGTTGGTGCGCCACCCGAGCTCGACGAGCTCGCGCAGCACGTCGAGGTCGACGCCGTCGAGCCGCTTCAGGTAGAGGCAGCCCTTGCCGGTCGTGTGCGGGCCGAGCCGCTCGAGCAGGTCGGCGTTCGAGCCGTAGAACGTGAGGCCGTAGAGGGTCAGCGCCGCCTTGCGCGCGGCCAGGCCGATGGCGAAGTAGTCGCGGGTCACCCCGTCGGCGGTTGTGTAGGGCTGGCGGCCGAAGCCGATCATCGAGCCCGCCCAGACGGTCGGCTCGACGCCGGTGACCTCGCGCATGAGGGCCAGGACCTGGCGGGCGTCGGCCGCGCGACGGGGGTCGGCCACGGCGTCCAGCACCGCGTCCGGTGACTCGGGGCCGGGCCTGGTCTTCCGATCGCTCATGAACCGACTGTAGGCGGGTTGGCGACGAACTGTCGGTGCGCGACGGTAAACCGGTGGGAGGTCGACGGCGTCAGTCAGGTGACGGCACGCAGCGACGAGGGGGAGCGATGGAAGGCACGATGCGGGGGTCGCCGACGGGCGTCGACTTCGAGGCGTTCGCGGCCGACGTGTGGCCACGGATCTACCGCGCGGCCTACCTGCTCACCGGCCAGCACGCCGACGCGGAGGACCTCGCCCAGCAGACGCTCCTCCAGGCGCACCAGGCCTGGGGCATGGTGTCGGCGGCCGACTCACCCACCGCCTACGTCCGCCGCATGTTGACCAACGCGTTCATCTCCGGTCGGCGCAGCCGGGCCAGGCGCCCCGAGCGGCTCACCGACGAGGTCGACGACGCCGAGACGTCCCGCTCGCCCGGTGGCGACGCGGTCGTCGACGTCGACGAACGGGCGAGCCTGTGGCCGCACGTGCTCGCGCTGCCACCGCGACAGCGCGCGGTCGTGGTGCTGCGCTACTACGAGGGGTTGAGCGAGCGCGAGATCGCCGATGCCCTCGGCTGCGCCCCCGGCACGGTCAAGGCCAGCGCGCACCGCGCGCTGCGGTCGTTGCGGGCGACCCTCGACGCGGAGTCGGCGTCGGAGTCGGGGTCCGAGTCGGCGTCGGAGTCACTCACCGAAGGGAAGGAGGCCTGAAATGTCGTACGACGTGGAAGAGATGCTGCGCAGCGACCTGCGGCAGGTGGCCGACCGGGTGACCGTGCCCCCGCTGCCGAGCTTCGCGACGAGCAGTGCGAGCCCTCGTGCGCCGCGCCCCTGGCTCCCGATGCTGGTGGCCGCGGCCGTGCTGGCCCTGCTGGTCGGGACGACGTGGGCCCTGGCCGTCTGGAGCCCTGACCGCAGGCCGGCCCCCGCGCCGTCCCCCGACCTCGGGGTCCAGCAGCCGCAGGTGCCGTACGTCCTCGACGAGGCGCTGCACGTCGACGGGTCGGTCGTCCCGGGGACGTGGTGGTACGTCGCCTCGGGCGGCGACGTCTGGGTCGGTGGACGCGACGACGACACCTGGGTGTGGGGGACGGGCACGGACGTCCGACCGCTCGAGCATCCTGCCGAGCAGGGCGTGAGGATCTCGCCCCGCGGCCAGTACATCGCCTACGTGGCGACGGTCGACGGCGACTTCCGGGTGGCCGTCGTCGAGACCAGCACCGGGACCGGGACCGTCCTCTCCCAGGACCCCGTGCCCAGGCTGAGCGAGGGGCCGCAGCCCTACGCGATCGCCGTGACCGACGGTGGCCAGGTGGTGGTCAGCGACGGTGGGCGGCAGTTCCTCTGGCAGTTCGCGGCCCCGGACGACCTCGTCGACCTCTCCCGGACCGCTCCCGGCTGGGAGGTCGTCGGACCGGTCGGCGACGCCCTGAAGGCGGAGCGCACCGAGGGAGGCACCACGACGTCCTTCCTGGTCTGGATCGACGCCGACGGCAAGGTGGACCCGCGTCGCGAGGTCCCGCCCTCGCCCGGCGTGGTGGCGAGCCCCGGCGGCACGTGGATGGTCCTCACCGATCCCGACTCCGTGGGTGGCGAGGTGTCCGAGCTCGCCGCCCTGCGCGTGGTGGCGCCCGCCTCCGGCGAGGACGTCACGCTACGACCACCGGACGGGTGGGCCTTCTCCCTCGACGGACGGGTGTGGGAGGACGACGCCCAGTTCGTCTCGCCGGTGGTCCGGGCCAGCGACCAGGCCCTGGGCGACGGGGACCAGGCCCTGGTGCGCTGCTCCCGGAGCAGGGCAGGTGCCGCCTCCTCGACCCTCCGGCGGACCAGGGGCGCTAGCGTCTGCAGGGTGGCACGCGTACAGGTGGTCGAGGCAGTGAGGCGGCGGCTGGGTGTCGTCCTGGCGGTCGCGCTCGGCCTCGGCGCCCTGGCGGCCTGCACCTCCGACGACGAGCCCGCCGGGAAGCCCAGCGGGTTGACCTACCTCGGTGACGAGGTGGTCGACGCGGAGGAGTCGCTGGCCGACGCCGACGAGATGTGGCGGCGGGCCTGGCCCACCTGGGACCAGGTGGTAGCCGTCCCCGACGACTCCCGGTGCTGGTTCATCTCCGACGACGGGGCGCTCCAGCAGCAGGGCGTCTGCGGTCCCTTCCGCGGGCTCGGGACGCGCGCCGCCGAGTGGGTGCAGGTGCAGTTCACCCCGGAGGCTCCCGAGACGGGCAGCGTCAGGCTGGTGCCGACCGGCCTGGCGCCGGTCGCACCGGGCGTCGTACGCCGCTCGCTCACCCTCGTGCGCGCCGACGGCGAGGAGGGCGAGTGGGACCCCGAGGTCGCGCAGCCGAAGGGGTGGCCGCGCACCCTCCCGGCCGGCCCGACCGAGACCGGCCCGGTGCGCCGCTACGGCGCCGAGCTGGTCGCCCGTGGCCGGGTCACGGTGGGCGGCTTCGTGCACACGGTCCGCGTCGTACGCCCCCGGGGCGTGCAGTTCGCCGACCGCAGCACGTACGTCCCGAGGAAGCGCCAGGCGTTCGTCGACTTCCGTTTCGTCCCCTTCGACTCCGACCGCGCCGTCGAGGCCGGGCTCGCCTTCGACCAGGCCGTGCGGGCCGGCGAGATCAAGCTCCGGGTCTCCTCGGGCGGCCGCACCTGGCGTGGGGTCTACGCCCGACCCGACGGTGACGGCACGGCGACCCAGGGGCAGGCCAGCGTGGTCAGCCCGCCGGCCGGTTTGTTCGTGCTGCCGCGGTGGGACGACCCCACCTTCACGGTCGCCGTCGGCCGGCAGAGGTACCCCGTCCGGCTGCTGCCCTGACCCGGCCGGCCGGGCACGTGAGTCGGGCCTGTGGGTCGAGCATGGTGTGAGGGGCGTCACCTCGGCTAGTGTCCCGCGCATGCGTCGACTCGCCCACCTCGTGTCAGCCCTGGCGGTGGCACCCCTCGTGGCCTCAGCCCTCACCCTTCCGGCGCACGCCGCCGAGCCGCCGGGCCACGTGCCGGTCTGGGACAAGGGCCCGGGCGGGGAGCGCTACGTCGCCTTCGGTGACTCGTTCGTGGCGGGGCCCGGCATCTCGCCCCAGCGCACCGAGACGGGTCGCTGCACCCGCAGTGAGCGCAACTTCCCTACCGTGGTGGCGACCGGGCTGGACGTGAACTCCTTCGTCGACGCGTCGTGCAGCGCCGCGACCACGCACCACTTCGCCAACCGGCAGGTGGCCGGCTCCTACGTCAACGCCGCGCAGCTCAACGCGCTGAGCGCCGACACCACCCTGGTCACCTTCGGCACGATGGGCGGCAACGACATCGGGCTGGTCCAGCTCGGCAACGACTGCGCCGCGTCGGCCACGACCTCCTGCGTCCCGGCCCCCGGCACCGACCCGTACGCCGCCGCCTTCAGCGAGGTGCGCGACCGACTCGTCGCCGCCCTCGACGTGACGAAGCAGCGCTCACCGAAGGCCGAGATCTACGTCGTCGGCTACGGGACCTACGTGCCGCCGGGCGGCTGCCCGGCCACCTTCTTCGACCTGGTCTCGCCCGCCGAGTTCGACTACCTGCAGAGCCAGATCGACCGGCTCTCCGACCTGCTGGAGAAGATCGCTGCCGAGGAGGACGTGGCCTTCGTCGACCAGCGCGACATCCCCGGTGCCATCGACCACACCGTCTGCGCCTGGCCGGACCAGCAGTGGATCCGCGGGATCAACGAATTCGGCGACGGCTACCTGATGCACCCCTCGAGCGCCGGCATGAAGGCGATCGGTGACCACGTCCTGACCCGCGTCGCCGAGGAGAGGGCGAAGGCGCCGGACCCCGGCCCGACGAAGGCGCAGCGCCTGGCCGCCCTGAAGGCCAAGGCGAGGACGGTGCGCGCCGCCGTCACCTGCCAACAGAAGGGCCGCCAGGTCCGGGCCCGCGTGACGGGCGGCCGGGGCGCGGTCACGCAGGTGGAGTGGAAGGTGGGTGCTCGTCGGATCGGTGTCGACCGCAAGGCACCCTTCGTCCTCACCGCCCGGGCCGCCAAGGTGAGCCGCGTGCGGGGCACGCAACGCCTCCACGTCACCCTCCGCGACCAGGAGCTGAAGGTCGTACGCACGCTGCAGCCGCGACGTCCGGGCTGCGCACGCTGACGGACGTCCGCGCGGCTCGCCGAGCGGCGTACGACGCCCAGCATCTGTCGCGATCCGACAATGACGTGGGTCACACCGCGCCCTAGCGTCGAGGCATGCGCCGACTCTCTCGTCTTCTCTCGCGGGGCGCACCCCTGGTGACCCTCCCGCTCCTCGCCCCCTTCCTCGCCGTGCTGCTCGTCAGCCCGGCCTCGCACGCCGCCCCGGCCGGCTCCGGACTCCCGCCGATCTGGGAGCGCCCCGGCGGGGAGCGCTACGTCTCCTTCGGTGACTCCTTCGTCGCCGGCCCGCTGATCAACCCCCAGCGCCTCGACTCGGGCGCGTGCCTGCGCAGCAAGCGCAACTTCCCGACGGTCGTCGCGGAGACCCTCGACGTCAACGCCTTCACCGACGCCAGCTGCAGCGGCGCCGTGGTGGAGGACCTGTACGTCGCCCAGGGTGCCAACCCGCCGCAGCTCGACTCGCTCTCGCGCAGCACCAGCCTGGTCTCCTTCGGCACCATCGGCGGCAACGACATCGGCCTCGTCGGGCTGGCCACCGGCTGCCTGCTGCTCAACTGCGTCCCGCCCGCGGGCACCGACCCGCTGGGCCCGAAGTTCGCCCAGGTCGAGGTCGACCTCCTCGCGGCGGTGCGGGAGACGCAGCGTCGCGCGCCACGCGCCGACGTCCTCGTCGTCGGCTACGGCACCTACCTGCCGCCCGGCGGTTGCCCGACCGTGATTCCCGGGCTCAGCGCGGCCGAGGCCGACTACGTCCAGGGCCAGATCGACCGGCTCTCCGACCTGCTCGCCGAGGTCGCCGCGGCCACCGGCTCGATCTTCGTCGACCAGCGCACCATCCCCGGGGCCATCGACCACACCGCCTGCGCCGCTCCCGACCAGCAGTGGATCCGCGCCATCTCCACCTACGGCGACGGCGCCCCGCTGCACCCCTCCGCCGCCGGCATGGCGGCCACGGCCGCGCACGTCGTGGCGACCCTGGCCCAGGCGCGCGGCACCACGGTCGAGCAGATCCGGCGCGACGCCCTGCGCCGCAAGGCCCGCAGCCTCGAGCTCGACGTCTCCTGTCGCCTGCTCGGCACCGTGCTGCGCACCGAGGTGACCGGTGGCCGCGGGGCGGTCGCGCAGGTCGACGTACGCGTGGGGGAGCGCCTGGTCTCCAGTGACACCACCGCACCCTGGGTGACGGCGACGGCGACCACGCCGCTGCGTACGACGCGGGGTCCGGTCCGCGCCACCGTCACGCTGCGTGACGGGGCGCTGGAGCTGAAGCGTCGATTCACCGCGGGGCGGCCCCGGTGCCTCTGAACGGCACCGTTGCGGCCCAATCCGTACCCGAGATTCGGGTGACTGACGGGTAGCCGTTGACACGGTGGCCGCCGACCCAAGAACGTGACGGAAGTGCGTTGGTCGAGGGCCCACCGTAAGGGGTGTACAAGGGTCCACTTGGCGGAGGACTGTCGGGGTGGTGGCGCTGCTGTGCGCGCCTGTCGGGTGTGGGGGCTGTCGTGGGGACAGAGCACCCGGGAGGCGAGGGGCGCTGCCACCCCGACCAGTACCCCCTCGGCCGAAGGGCGGCACGGTCTCGGAGCGTGGCGAGGGTTCGTCCGGCCCGCTCGCGCGGTGCGAGACTTGCGTCAGCACCGCCCGAGCATGAAGGAGTCGTCGTGGAGCTGCGCCAGCGCATCGCCGAGCGCCGTGGGGGCATCGTCCTCTTCGGGATGACCCCGCCGCGGCAGGGCACCCCGAGCGAGGACGTCCGCCAGGTCGCCGAGCGCACCGTGCAGCGCCTCGAGCCGCTCGACGTCGACGCCCTGGTCCTCTACGACATCGACGACGAGTCCGACCGCAACCCGGCCGAGCGCCCGTTCCCCTACTCCGCGACGCTCGACCCTGCCGACTTCGCCGACCAGCTCGACGGCTGGAAGAAGCCGGTCGTCATCTACCGCTGCGTCGGCAAGTACACCCCCGACCACCTCGGCGAGTGGCTGGGCGCGCAGGACCCTGACCGCGTGATGACCGTCTTCGTCGGCGCCTCCTCGCGTGACAAGGAGGTCGCGGTCTCGCTGCCGCAGGCCCAGGAGCTGCGCCGTGAGGTGCAGCCCGACCTGCTGCTCGGCGGCGTCGCGATCCCCGAGCGCCACCAGTCGCGTGGCGACGAGCAGGCCCGCCTGCTCGCCAAGCAGTCGGCCGGCGTGAGCTTCTTCGTCAGCCAGGTGGTCTACGACGTCAACGCCGCCAAGGACCTGCTCTCCGACTACCACTACGCCTGCCGCGAGGCCGGCGTCGAGCCGGTGCCGCTGGTCTTCACGCTCTCGGTCTGCGGCTCGCTCAAGACGCTGGAGTTCCTGGAGTGGCTGGGCGTCAACGTGCCCCGCTGGGTGCAGAACGACCTGCGCCACTCCTCCGACACCCTGCAGCAGTCCTACGACCAGTGCGTGGCGACCGCCGACGAGCTGATCGCCTTCGCCGACCGCCTGGGCCTGCCGATCGGCTTCAACGTCGAGTCGGTGGCGATCCGCAAGGCTGAGATCGAGGCGTCCGTCGAGCTCGCGGGCCACATCCGCAAGCGGCTCGAGGAGTACCGCGACTTCTGAGTCGCCGCCCGCGGGGCGCGTGCGTCGGGTGATGATGCGCCCCATGGACGTCCCGATCGAGACCCCCACCGCCGCCGGCATCGAGCAGGCGCTCGAGGTCGCCCGTCGCTGGCTGCCGCTGGTCGACGGTCGGATCGCCCGCTTCGAGGAGTACGCGGACTCGCGCGCCGCGGAGGCGCTCTTCGCCGAGGAGTGACTGCGCATTCCTCGCGGAGTGATGACAGTCACGTCCCTCTCGTCTAATGTGACAGTTCTACTGTCACAGTGAGGCGTGCGCGCCTCGAGCACGGAGGTACGCATGCCCACCAGGCCGTCGATCTACGAGACCGAGCACGAGGACTTCCGCTCCACCGTGCGCTCCTTCCTGGAGAAGGAGGTCGTCCCGCACCACGAGGCGTGGGAGGCTGCGGGCCAGGTCGACCGTGACGTCTGGGTGAAGGCGGGCGCGGCCGGGCTGCTCTGCCTCGACGTGCCGGAGGAGTACGGCGGCGCGGGCGTCCGCGACTTCCGCTACACCGCCGTGCTGGCCGAGGAGACCATCCGGGCCGGCGCCAGCGGGCTGGGCTTCGGCCTGCACAGCGACATCGTCGTCCCCTACATCACCTCGCTCGGCACCGACGAGCAGAAGCAGCGCTGGCTGCCCGGCCTGGTCAGCGGCGAGACGATCTCCGCCATCGCGATGACCGAGCCCGGCGCCGGCTCCGACCTCCAGGGCATCGCCACCCACGCCGTCGACAAGGGCGACCACTTCGTCCTCAACGGGTCGAAGACCTTCATCTCCAACGGCATCCTGTCCGACCTGGTCATCGTGGTCGCGAAGACCGACCCCGAGGCAGGCCACTCCGGCATCAGCCTGCTCGTCGTCGAGCGCGGGATGGAGGGGTTCACCCGCGGCCGCAACCTCGAGAAGATGGGGCTCAAGGCGCAGGACACCGCCGAGCTCTTCTTCGACGACGTCGTGGTGCCGAAGGAGAACCTGCTCGGCCAGCTCGGCGGCGGCTTCATCCACCTCATGGAGAACCTGCCCCAGGAGCGGATCTCGATCGCCGTGATCGCGGTCGCCGCGATGGAGCACGTCCTCGACCTCTGCCTCGACTACGCCAAGGAGCGCAAGGCGTTCGGGCGCTCGATCGGCAACTTCCAGCACAACCGCTTCCTGCTCGCCGAGATGGCGACCGAGGCCCACGTCGCCCGCGTCTTCGTCAACGACTGCATCGAGCAGCTCAACGCCGGCACGGCCGACGCCAGCCTGGCCTCGATGGCGAAGTGGTGGACCACCGAGCTGCAGAAGAAGTTCGTCGACGCGGGCGTGCAGCTGCACGGCGGCTACGGCTACATGATGGAGTACCCGATCGCGAAGGCCTTCCTGGACAGCCGGATCCAGACGATCTACGGCGGGACGACCGAGATCCAGAAGGAGATCATCGGGCGGATGCTGGGGATCTGACCCCTCACCACTTGAGCAGCAGCAGCTCTCCGTGGACCATCGAGAACCAGGCGTCCGGGTGCTGGCCCCAGGCCTTCCAGTCGGCGGCCATCCGGGCGATCCGCTCCTCGGAGACCCCGAGGGCGCGGAGCTTGGCGTTCTGCTCCGACTCCAGGACGCGCGCGGCCTGGACGTCACCCCACCAGCCGGTCGACCCGGCGGTGGCGTACGTCCACGTCGACGCGTCGAGCCGCACCTCGCCGAGGAGGTCGAGGCCGGCCGCGTTGGCCCACGCGCGCAGGTGGCGGGCCGCATCCGGCTCGCCGCCCGCCTAGCGGGCCGCGGAGCGGTAGCTGTCGAGCCAGTCCTCCATGCCGGGGTTCGGCGGGTACCAGTGCATCACCGCATAGTCGACCTCGCGGGCGGCGACCACGCGGCGGGCCACCCGGGCCATCTCGCGCAGCGCGGCCGGCGGATCGGTGAGGTACTGCAGCACCTGGTGGCAGTGCACCACGTCGAAGGAGCCGTCCTCGAAGGGCAGCTCGTAGACCGAGCCGGTCCGCAGGGTGACGTTGTCGACCCCGCGCGCCTCCATCAGCGCCTGCGCGGCCGCCAGTGCGTCGGGCGCGGCCTCGATGCCGACCACCTCCGCGGGCGCCACGACCTTGGCCAGGTCGGCGGTGATGCTGCCCGGCCCGAAGCCGACGTCGAGCAGGCTCGTGCCCGGCGCGAGGTGCGGCAGGAGGTAGGCCGCCGAGTTCTCCGCGGTGCGGGCGCCGTGCGCCGCCAGGACGCTGGCGTGGTGGCCGTGCAGGTAGTTCTCGTCACCGGGTCGGGTCATGGACCTGATTCTCCCCCCAGCGCGGCCGCGCGCCTCAGGCTTCTCGCACGTAGAGCAGCATCCGCGAGCCGTCCTCGACGTTGGTGAAGCCGAGCCGCTCGTAGAAGCGCCGTGCGTCGGTGTCGACCTCGTCGACGTTGATCTGCACCTCACCGGCGCCCCGCTCGACCACCCACGTCGCGAGCGCCTCCATCAGCGCGGTGCCCACACCCGTGCCGCGGCGCGCGGGGCGGGCGTACAGCTCCTCGAGGAGGACGGTGCCGCCGTCGGAGTAGGGGCTGGGGCGCAGGGTCGCCAGAGCGAAGCCGACCGGCTCCCCGTCACCGTCCGCCTCGGCGAGCCACGCGCGTACGCCGTCGTGCCCCAGCTGGGTGGAGAGGCGGCGGGTGAAGTCGGCGGCCGAGGGCGTCGGCGCCTCGAACTCCACGTTGAAGTCGTGCAGCAGACCGGCGACGGTGGCCGCGTCGGCGACCGTCGCGACCCGCACCCGCACGGGTCGGGGCGCGCTCACGGGCCGGTCCCGGCCAGTGCGGCCCGCAGCTCGGTGACCCGGTCGGGGCTCCACCCCGCGGGCTGCAGCATCGCCGCCCAGGCGAGCAGCGGCTGGGTGCCGTACTTGTGACCCTGGTCGTGCTCGAAGGCGGTGCTGACGGCCATGTCGACGGCCAGGTTGAGGAACGTGGTCACCGGATACCACTCCATCTCCGGGTTGACCGCCGGGTCGAGCGGCTCGCGCAGCCAGTCGGGCTCCTCCCACAGCACGGGCCAGTCCCACCACACGATCGCGTCGTCGGCCTGCTGGAGGAAGACCGACCGCGGGTGGCCGACGACGTCGGAGGCCCGGTTGGCGAAGAGGAGGTCGTCGCCCACGTCCGGCTTGATCTGCAGCGACCCGGGCGCGCGCTCGGCCTCGGCCTCGCGGCGCAGGTGCATCATCGCCGGCGGCCCCACCCACAGCGAGGCGTCGGCGCCCTCGCGCATGGCGTCGAGGGAGGCGTACGCGTTGCTGCCGCCGAAGGAGCCGAGCGACTCGCCGGCGACCAGCAGCAGCGGGCGCTCGTCCGCGGGCTCCTGCTCGACGCGATCGCGGACCGCGTCGACGAGCGCGGCGCCCGCGTCGCCGGCGGCGTGCGACTCGGTGAGGAAGGCCAGCGGGCTGGGCAGGTGGGAGTACTGCACCGAGACCGTGGCGACGTCGCCGCCGTAGAGGTACTCGACCGGCTGCACGATCTGCTCGTTGACCCACCCGGTGCCGGTCGGCACGACGACCAGGACGACGCTGCGGTCGAAGGCGTCGAACCGTTCCAGCTCCTCCAGCGCCAGGGCGGCCTGCTCGTCCGGCTCGGGGGTCGTCGCCCGCCCCACGTAGACCCGCACCGGCTCGACGGCCGCCGCCTCGCCGTCGGTGCGGAACTCCTGCAGCCGCTCTACCGACGGCCCGCGGGTGAGGAAGCGGCGGCCCTCGTCGCCGACCTCCTCCCACGCGACCTCGGAGGCGGGACCGGTCGAGCGCGACGACGACTCCGGCGGGGTCATGCCGTCCTCGACCTCCAGGTCGCTCAGGGTGAAGGTGGCGTTGAGGCCGTCGAGGGTGCGCTGGTAGACCCACGTGTTCAGCGCCGAGGTCACCGCCCAGACCACCAGCACGGTGGCCACGACACCGGCGACCCAGCGCGGCAGGACGCGTCCGCCGGCGCGCGCGACCCGGCGCCGCAGCCAGCCGAGGCCCAGCGCGAGGAGCACCAGCACCGCGGCGACCGCCAGGGTGACGGCGACGGTGCCGCCGTGGACGAGCCAGCTCGAGGAGGGCGAGTGGTCGAGCCGCTCCCACGTCCACCGGTGCTGCGCCACGGCCCGGCGCGACATCAGCGCGACCGCGACGACCAGGGCGACCAGCACGCCCAGGCGGAGACGGTGGTCGGTGCGGCGCGAGAGCCGGGGCGGGGTCCACGACGAGCGTCGTACGCCCCACTCGACGCCGCGGGTCATGCCGGCGCCGAGCCCGTAGCCCACCGCGACCGCGACGCCGCTGACCACGCCCTGGAAGTACCAGTTGCGCACCAGCAGCGACGGCACCAGCGACTGCTGGAAGGCGACCAGCGCCAGCGCCATCCCGAGCAGGCGCGGACGTGCCAGGGCGCGCGACAACCGGGGCGTCTCGTCCATGGCTGCTCCTCGGGTGCGGAGGTCCACCTCGGACCCTAGCCCTGTCGGCGCCCGGGTGCCCGGGTCGTTGGCCCCGTCGGGCTCTCGACCGGACCGCTCAGACGGCGCTCCGCACTGCCTCGGCCCACGTCGAGACCCACGCGGGCAGCTCGAGCTCGGGAGCCTCCGGGATCAGCTCGCGCACCGCGCTGGGCGGGACGTCGCCGCCCTTCTTGTGCAGGAAGCGCACCTGTCCGACCGCGTGCGCGGCGAGCGTGCCGCGCTGCATGAAGCGCGACTCGATGTACATCGCCTTCTCGTCGAAGCCGATCACCCGGGTGTGCAGGTCGAAGCGCTGCCAGGGCTTGAGCGAGCGCCGGTAGCGGATCGTCTGGCTCGCCACGACCGAGTACCAGCCCCGCTCCTGGCAGTGCTGCCACAGGCCGGAGCGGACCATCTGGTCGACGCGGCCGAGGTCCATGAAGCCGAAGTACTTGGCGTTGTTCATGTGGCCCAGCGCGTCCAGGTCGCTGGGCAGCACCCGGAAGGGCGAGCGGGTGGTGCCCCACAGGAGGGTGCGCGGGCGGCGCTTGATGTTGAGCATGAGCCAGATGAGGCGCCAGTAGAGGTTCACCGGCGAAGTCTGGTCCGCCGGCGCGCCGGACGCCATGGCCCGTCCGAGGGGTGGGCCGGCCCGATGCATGCGCGAGGATGGCCCCCGGCCCGATGCATGCGCGAGGATGGCCCCCGGCCCGTGGGTCCGGGTGCGTCGTCTGCGTAGTTCCACGGGTGCTTTTGTCGGCCGCGCCACATACGATGCGGAATCCGTTCGCTTGACTCTTGGGGGAGAAGGAACACATGCGACCACGTCTGACCAGAAAGACGGCTGCGGCGGGGACCATCCTCGCGCTCGCCGTGTCCACCGCAGCCGGGGTCGTGGCGACCTCGCCCGCGACCGCCGCCGACGAGGGCTTCGGTGCCCGCGCCCAGGTGCACGCCAAGGGCGGGCTGGTGAGCTTCGTCGGCACCGAGGCGGGCAAGCCTCTGGCCGCCCCCAAGGGGATCAAGCCGTCCTCGAGCCCGCAGGCCGCCGCCCGTGCCTTCGTGGCGCAGCACGCCGGTGAGTTCGGCCTCGGCAAGCGCTCGACGCTGAAGGCCGACCGGGTCCACGCCCAGGCCACCGGCAACACCACGGTCCGCGTCGTGCAGCAGCTCGACGGCGTCGAGGTGCTCGGCGGCGAGCTCGCCGTCCAGCTCGACGAGGACAACCGCGTCGTCTCCGCCTCGGGCGAGGTGCTGCCCGACCGCAGCACCGCCTCGGTCGGTCGCGCGACCATCAGCCAGGCCGCAGCGATCCGCTCCGCCAAGGCGTACGTCGCCCGCGGCGCCGGGGTGAAGCCGAGCCAGGTCACCGCCGTCCACGAGGGCCTCAAGGTCTACGACGCCGCCATCATCGGCAGCGACAAGATCCCCGGTGCCCGCACGGTCCACGCGGTCGAGGTCTCCTTCTCCGACCACGTACGTCGCCAGGTCTTCGTCGACGCCCAGATCGGCGCGATCGTCGACGCGTTCGACGAGATCCACACCGCCAAGAACCGTCGCGTCTGCGACGCCGGCAACACCGCCGCCGGCCTGCCGTGCAAGAGCCCGGTCCTGGTCGAGGGTGGCAACGCTGCCGCGCAGAACGCCGAGGTCCAGCAGGCCTACGTCTACTCCGGCGCCACGTACGACTGGTTCAAGGCGCAGTTCAACCGTGACTCGATCGACGGCAAGGGGATGCCGCTCATCTCGACGGTGCGCTACTGCCCGCCGGACGCCGGCTGCCCCTACGCCAACGCGTTCTGGAACGGTTCGCAGATGACCTACGGCGCGGGCTACGCCTCCGCCGACGACGTGGTGGGCCACGAGCTCGCGCACGGCGTCACCGAGCGCTCCTCGAAGCTCTTCTACTCGTACCAGTCGGGTGCGATCAACGAGTCGATCTCCGACATCTTCGGTGAGTTCGTCGACCTGGCCACCAGCTCGCCGAACGACACCGCCGCCGACCGCTGGAAGCTCGGCGAGTCGCTGCCGATCGGCGCGATCCGCCACATGTCCAACCCGAACCTCTACGACCAGCCGGCGCGGATGAACGACCCGCTCTACTACCGCGGCACGGGTGACAACGGCGGCGTCCACTACAACAGCGGCGTCGGCAACAAGGCCGCCACCCTGATGGTCGACGGCGGCTCGTTCAACGGCCAGACCGTCACCGGCATCGGCATCGCGAAGACCGCTGCTGTCTGGTACGAGGCCAACACCGGCATCCTCACCTCGGCCAGCGACTACCAGGACCTGGCCCGTGCGCTGCGCCAGGCCTGCAAGAACCTGGTCGGCACGAAGGGGATCTCCTACTCCAACTGCTCGCAGGTCGACAAGGCCGTCAAGGCGACCCAGATGGACATCCCGCGCTCCAACGCCAAGGACATGCAGACCTGCAAGCGGGTCAGCTGGACCTTCTCCGACGGTCTGGAGAAGGGCGGCAAGAAGTGGAAGGCGCAGCGCCCCTGGTTCGTCCCGGGCAACCCCAACAACCTGGGCTTCGACGCCACCTACGCCAGCACCGGCAAGAAGAACATGTGGGGCTTCGACCGTCCGGGCAACTGGTTCCCGGACAGCAACAAGGGCCGGGCGAAGGACTACTCGGTCCGCACCAAGCACAAGGTCAAGGTGCCCAAGCACAAGAGCTCCTTCCTGCGCTTCCGCCACGCCTACCTCTTCGACACCGACAACGGCAAGAACTACGACGGCGGTCGCGTCGAGTACTCGTACAACGGCAAGAAGTGGATGGACCTCTTCAACGGCAAGTACCCGAACAAGGTGCACGCCAAGGGCTCCAAGTTCGCCGGCAAGCGCGCGTTCGCCGGTGAGAGTGGCGGCTACCGCCAGCAGGTCGTGAAGTTCCCGAAGAAGGCCCGCGGCAAGAAGGTCTTCCTCCGGTTCGGGATCGCCACCGAGGCGTCGGTCAACATCTACGCGCTCGGCTGGTTCATCGACGACATCGGAGTCGGCCGCTGCAAGTGATGCTCAGCGCATGACCTTCTGAGGTCGAGGAGAACGGCGACGCCGGGAGCGAGAGTGATCTCGTTCCCGGCGTCGGCCATTCGTGGGGCAGCTGAGCGGCGATGCTGCGTGGGCGCTGGCCTCAGCTGTGGTCGGCGCGCTCCGGGGCGGCGGGATAGACGCCGAGCACCTTGATCTCGGTGGTGAAGAAGGCGAGCTCCTCGAGCGCCCGGGCCAGGCCGGTGTCGTCGGGGTGGCCGTCGACCTCCGCCAGGAACTGGGTCGCGGTGAAGCCGCCGCCCACCATGTAGCTCTCCAGCTTGGTCATGTTGACGCTGTTGGTGGCGAAGCCGCCGAGCGCCTTGTAGAGCGCGGCCGGGAGGTTGCGCACGTTGAAGATGAAGCTGGTGACGACCGGGCCGTTGCCCTGCGGCGCCTTGACGTAGTCGCGCGACAGCACCACGAAGCGGGTGGTGTTGTGGTCCTCGTCCTCGACCTCCGTACGCAGCACGTCGAGGCCGTAGATCTCGGCGGCGAGCGGCGGGGCGAGCGCGGCCTGCGAGGTGTCGCCCGACTCGGCGACCTCCCGGGCAGCGCCGGCGGTGTCACCCGAGATGACCGGGGTGGCGCCGAGCTCCTTGATCACCTTGCGGCACTGGCCCAGCGCGTGGACGTGGCTGTGGATGGTCCGCACGCCCGCCTCGTCGGCCCCGGGCAGCGCCATCAGGTTGAAGGTGATGCGCAGAAAGTGCTCGGCGATGATGTGCAGCGACGACGCCGGCAGGAAGTGGTGGATGTCGGCGACGCGGCCAGCCAGCGAGTTGTCGATCGGGATCATCGCCAGGTCGGCGTCGCCGCTCTCGACGGCCGCGAAGACGTCCTCGAACGAGGCGCACGGCACGGCTTCGTGGTGGTAGTGCTGGGCGCAGACGATGTGGGAGTTGGCGCCGGGCTCGCCCTGGTAGGCGATGCGGCGGGTCTTCTCGGTGGCACTCACACGGACCACTTTCCCACGAGCCCGAGCCCGTTTGCGCCGAGGCCGCGTCGCGCGGTCACCAGCACGTCGCCGCGACTAGGCTGCCGCCGTGTCCTACCTCGCGGTCCCTGCCCTGCTCCTCGCCGTCGTCGCGGTGGTCTTCTCGGTCGTCGCGCTGCGGCGTACGGCCGGCTCCCGCCCGGTCCCCGGTGCCGCTCCGCTGCCCGAGGACGTGGTCGGCCTGCGCCGCGAGGTCGCTGCGCTCCAGGCCGCCTCCAACGGCGCGCTGCGCCACCTCTCGGTGGTCCGGTACGACGCCTTCGGTGACGTCGGCGGTCACCTCTCGTGGTCGGTCGCGCTGCTCGACGACGCCGGCGACGGGGTGGTGCTCACCTCGATCCACGGGCGCAGCGAGGCGCGGACGTACGCGAAGACGATCAGCTCGTGGTCGAGCGACGCCCAGCTCTCCCCCGAGGAGGAGGAGGCCGTCGCGCACGCGCGGGGCTGACCCTCCCCTTCCTGGCGGGACGTCATCATGGCCGGTGGCTGGGGCCGCCGCCCGTGATGACGTTGTGGGTTGGATCAGCGCGGAACGCGGCTCCGTGAATCAGCGCGGCACGCGCACCAGCAACCGACCCGGCACGCAGGTCATCGTCAGCTCGCGGCCCTCACCGATCGAGTCGCCGTCGAGCTGGCGCGGGGTCGCGATCGCGGCCCGGATCGCCACGGTCGACCCGGTCAACCGGTCGATGGTGGAGTCGGTCCGCTTGCTGCGCACCAGCACGCGCGCGGCCAGCGGCACCCACGACAGGAAGCTCTTCGGGTGCAGGATCACGACGTCGATCTGGCCGTCGTCGATGGTCGCGTCGGGCAGCAGCGGCATGCCGGCCTGGAGGTAGCCGACGTTGCCGACCACGACCGTACGGGCGCGGTGCGTCGTCGCCGGGCCCCCGTCGATCGAGATCTCCACCTTCACCGCGGGGAACATCAGCGACTTCAGGCCCGACACGATGTAGGCCACCCAGCCGATTCGCTTCTTGATGTCGTCGTTGACGCCTCCATGATCGCGGCGTCGAAGCCCATGCCGGCCATCACATGAAGTGGCTCTTCTCGATGCCGTCGCCGGTCACCTCGACCATGTCGATGGCGCGGTCCTGGCCGTTGAGGCCGACGTCGATCGCAGAGCGGATGTAGAGCGGGACGTCGAGGTTGCGGGCCAGAAGGTTGCCGGTGCCGGCGGGGATGATGCCGACCGGGATGCCGGAGCCGGCGAGCTGGGCGCAGACCTCGCGCACCGTGCCGTCGCCACCGCAGACCAGGACGAGGTCGACGCCGTCGGCGGCAGCGGCGGCCGCCATCCCGGTGCCCGGGTCCTCGACGGTCGTGTAGTGCCAGGTCGGCTCCTGCCAACCGGCGTCGCGGGCCAGGTTGGTGACCAGGTCGCGGAAGGCGCCGACGTCCTCCACCTTGATCGGGTTGAGCACCACCGCGAGCCGCTTGCGCGAGGAGTAGACCTCCTGCAACGGCTCGATCTTCTCCGCGATGCTCTTCGGGCGCGGGTCGAACCAGACCAGCGCCACGAGCAGCACGGAGAGTGCCAGCAGCGTGCCGGCGATGACGTCGGTGGGGTAGTGGCGACCGAGCAGCACGCGGTCGAGCACCACGACCAGCCAGATCAGGCTCAGACCGGTCATGGCGGCGCGGCGCATCGCCTGCTTGCGCAGGAAGATCACGGCGAGCACGGCCAGCAGCCCGGTGTAGGCGGTGATCGAGGACGCGTGACCCGAGGGGAAGCTGAGCGTGTCGTGCAGCCCGAGCGCCTCCTGCCAGTCGGGGCGCTCTCGGCTCAGAAGGAGTTTCAGTCCGGTGGTCAGCAGTGAGGTCACGACCATCACCACGACCGTGATGATCGCGGCGCGCGGATGCTTCTTCCACAGCAGCGCCCCGGCCAGCAGCACCGTCAGCACCGTCATGCCGACGGTGTTGAAGAGGTCCTCGACCACCAGCAGCACCTGGGTCAGCAGGTCGTGGCGCGCCGTCCAGCCAGCGGCCTCCTGACCGAGGTCGTCGAGGCCGGCGAGCGGCGTACGCTCCCAGGTCACCGCGAAGGCGAGCGCAGCGAAGAGCAGGGCGCAGACGCCGGCAGCGGTCAGGAGCTTCGGTCGGGTTCGATCCAGCACACGAGCGAGTATGCCCAAAGGCTAGCCTTGCAGCATGATCGATCCCCGCCTGTTGCGCGAGAGCCCCGACCGTGTGCGAGCCAGCCTGGCCAAGCGTGGACACTCCGACGAGGTCGTCGACCGGGCCCTGGCCGCCGACACCGCGCGGCGCGAGGCGATCGCCTCCTTCGAGGCCAAGCGCGCGGAGCAGAAGCAGCTCGGCAAGCTGATCCCGAAGGCCGCCCCCGACGAGAAGGCCGAGCTGCTGGCGCGCACCAAGACGCTGGCCGCCGACGTCAAGGCCGCCGAGGAGTCCCAGAAGGCCGCCGAGGCCGTGTGGGTCGACCTGCTCAAGACCTTCCCCAACATGACCCACCCCGACGTCCCCGAGGGCGGCGAGGACGACTCGGTCGTGCTCGAGTACGTCGGCACCCCCCGCGACTTCGCCGCCGAGGGCTTCGAGCCCCGCGACCACGTCGAGCTCGGCAAGATCCTCGGCGCGATCGACCTCGACCGCGGCGCCAAGGTCTCCGGCTCGCGCTTCTACTTCCTCACCGGCGTCGGCGCCGAGCTCGAGCTCGCGCTCGTCAACATGGCGATGGAGCTGGCCCGCGAGGCCGGCTTCACCCAGGTCATCGCCCCCTCGCTGGTCAAGCCCGAGGCGATGGACGGCACCGGCTTCCTCGGCCAGGCCGCCGACGACGTCTACCGGATCGAGGGCGAGGACCTCTACCTCGTCGGTACGTCCGAGGTCGCGATGGCTGCCTACCACTCCGGAGAGATCCTCGACGCGGAGTCGCTGCCGCGCCGTTACGCCGCCTTCAGCCCCTGCTTCCGCAAGGAGGCCGGCTCGCACGGCAAGGACACCAAGGGCATCATCCGGGTGCACTGGTTCGACAAGGTCGAGATGTTCGTCTACACCACGCTCGAGGAGGCCGAGGCCGAGCACGCGCGCCTGCTGGCCTGGGAGCGTGCCTTCATGGACAAGCTCGAGGTGGCCTACCAGGTCGTCTCGATCGCGGCCGGCGACCTCGGCCTGAGCGCCAGCCGCAAGTTCGACCTCGAGGCGTGGATCCCCACCCAGGGCAAGTACCGCGAGCTCACCTCGACCTCCAACTGCACCGACTTCCAGTCGCGTCGCCTCGACGTGCGTACGCGTGACGCCGAGGGCTCGACCGTCCCGGTCGCCACGCTCAACGGCACGCTCACCGCGATCACCCGCGCCATCGTCGCGGTGCTCGAGACGCACCAGCAGGCCGACGGCTCGGTGAAGGTGCCGAAGGCGCTGCAGAAGTGGATGGGCCGCGAGGTCCTGGAGCCGGTGATCCCCGTTGGCTGAAGCCTCGGTCGAGCAGGGGAGGACCCGGTCGGGCGCCGAGCCCGAGCCGGGGTGGCGCCCTGCCCTGGTCGCGCTCGACATCGACGGCACGCTGCTGGCGTGGGTCGACGGGCAGGACGTGCCCTACGAGACGATCCGCCAGCCCGTCTTCGACGCGATCCACCGGGCCCGTGACGCCGGCGCCCACATCGTGCTGGCCAGCGGCCGCTCGCCGCACGGCATGACGACGATCGCCGACCTGCTCAAGCTGCCGGTCGAGGGATCGCCGGAGGACCCGACGCCCGACGTCGACGACCGGCTCTGGGTCGTCGCCTCCAACGGGTCGGTGATCTTCCGCTACGCCCCGACGGAGGTCGTCCACGAGGAGGTCTTCGACGCGGCTCCGGCCGTGCGCGCGATCCTCGAGCACCACCCCGACGCCCTGGTCGCCGCGGAGGAGCGCGAGATCGGTGGCTACCTGGTCAACCGGCCCTTCCCGCCGGGCGAGCTCAACGGCGAGCAGGTGATCACGCCGGTCGAGGAGATCGTCGGGCAGCCGGTCAACCGTGTCGTCGTGCGTGACCCCGAGTCGACGGCCGACGACTTCCTCGAGACCGCCGCCAAGCTGGGTCTGCACGGCACCGACTACGTCGTCGGCTGGAGCGCCTGGATCGACTTCGCGCCGGCGGGTGTCTCCAAGGCGTCGGGCCTGCAGCACGTCTGCGACGCCCTCGGTGTCGACCCGGTCGACGTGCTGGCGATCGGTGACGGCCGCAACGACCTCGAGATGCTGGCCTGGGCCGGCCGGGGGGTGGCGATGGGCCAGGCGATCGAGGAGGTCCGGGCGGCTGCCGACGCGGTGACCGCGACGGTCCACGACGACGGCGTGGCCGTCGAGCTCGACCGCTGGTTCGGCCAGGGCTGAGGCCGCCGTGACCACCAGCGACGTGCCGAGGGCCGACGAGGACGGCGCCGTCGCGCCCCCGGCCCCGCCGCGCCTGGTGGCGACCGACCTCGACGGGACGCTGCTCGGCCCCGACGGCGCGGTGAGCAGCTACACCCGTGAGGTGCTGCTGGCGCTGGAGGAGCGCGACGTCCCGGTGGTCTTCGTGACCGGGCGCCCGATCCGCTGGATGGAGACGCTGTGGGCGGAGGTCGGCGGCCACGGCCTGGCGATCCTCAGCAACGGTGGCATCGTCTACGACGTCGCCTCGCACTCCGTACGCCGCGCGCACACCATCGCGCCCGACGTCCTGGTCCGCGTGGCCGCGCTGCTGCGCGCCGCAGTGCCCGGCACCACCTTCGCCCTGGAGAAGACGACCGGCTTCTCCCGCGAGCCCGACTTCATGCCGCGGATGCAGGTCAACACCGACCCCGGCTTCCCGGTCGGCGCGCTGGAGGAGCTGGTCGACGACCAGGTCGTGAAGCTGCTCGCCCGCCACGAGGAGCAGGAGCCGGAGGAGTTCTGGCGCCTGGCCGAGGAGGCGGTGGGCCACGAGGTCACCACCACCTGGTCGTCGGTCGGCACGCTCGTGGAGATCTCCGGCGCGGGCGTCACCAAGGCCTCGACGCTGGCGTCGCTCTGCGGCGACCTCGGCATCGACCGCAGCGAGGTCGTCGCCTTCGGCGACATGCCCAACGACCTGCCGCTGCTCGACTGGGCGGGGCACGCCTACGCGATGGAGAACGCCCACCCCTCGGTGCTGGCCAGCGCCGAGCACGCGGCCCCGCACCACGCCGACGACGGTGTCGCCCGGACGTTGGCGCGGCTCTTCGGCCTCTGAGGTCGGCGCGCGGAGCCAGCCCTGTGGGGCGGCGCTACGCTGTCGCCATGCCGTACGCCGCCCCACGTCCCCGCCGCGGCGCGCACCCCCGTGAGTGGTCGCGCGCCGTCCTGACCCTGCTGCTCACCGCGTTGCTCGCGGGGGGCGGGATCCTGGCCACGGCGACCCCGGCGCAGGCGTGCACCTGCCAGACCAGCGACCTCAGGAAGCTGACCAAGCAGGCCGACGTCGTCTACACCGGCGTCGTGCAGAGCAGCTCGACCACCGACGAGGGGCAGCGGCAGTTCCAGGTGGTCGCCCAGCGGCTCTTCAAGGGTGACCTCGCGAGTGCTCGCGTCACGGTCACCGACGCGATCGGCGCAGGCTGCGGCATCGGCGAGCCGGAGGAGGGGGAGCGCTGGCTCTTCCTCACCACGACCGCCAATGCGACCGGCCTCTGCTCCGGCACGCGCCCGTTGAAGCAGCGCGACCTGGTGAAGGTGCAGAGGTCTCTCGGCGTGGGGGAGCGGCTTCCCGCCCCCGACCCTGCCAAGGCCGTACGCACGAAGGTCGAGGGCGCGGCGCCCGTCGACTTCGCTCGACTCGCGGCGCCCGGTGCGGCAGCGATCCTGCTCGGCCTGCTCGGCCTCGCCGTGGTGGGGCGGCTCAACCGCCACTGACGCGGGCGCCACGGCGTACGAGTGACGTGGCCCGCCGTTCCGAAGTAGTTCACGAAATGATCGAACGGCCGTTCATTTCGCGAAGGGTGTCCGAGACGTCCGGCTGAGCCAGGGGCGCCGCCCTCAGAGGTACATGCCGCCCGTGGGGTGCGGCGTACCGTCCGAGGCCTGCTGGCCGCCCTGCTGGGGAGCCTGGCCCTGGCCGTCACCGCCGGGCGCCATCCCGGGGAGCGCGCGCCGCATCTGCTCCAGCTGGGCGCGGCTCGCCATCTGCTGGGCGTAGATCGCGGTCTGGATGCCGTGGAAGAGGCCCTCCAGCCACCCGACCAGCTGGGCCTGGGCGATCCGGAGCTCACCCTCGGACGGGGTGGCGTCGTCGGTGAAGGGCAGCGCGATGCGCTCCAGCTCCTCGATCAGCTCGGGGGCCAGGCCCGACTCGAGCTCCTTGATGGAGGCCTGGTGGATGTCACGCAGACGGGCGCGGCTGGCCTCGTCGAGCGGGCCGCCTTCACCTCCTCGAGCAGCTGGCGGATCATCGAGCCGATCCGCATCACCTTGGCGGGCTGCTCGACCAGCTCGGTGACGCTCGCGGACGACCCGTCGTCGTCGGCGTCACCCTGGGCCTGGGCGACGACCTCGGCAGGCACGGTGCCGACCGGGGTGCCGTCGGGACCGATCACCAGGACGTGTCCCTCAGGGACCTCGACCTGCACCTCGGTCACGACCTCGTCCTGGTCGGGGCTCGACGGGTTCTCGGCGGGGGCGTCAGTCATGGGCCCCACCCTAGTTCGGCGTCGGTCATGCCCGTCGCCAGGTGAGCCCCGGACCGCACGCTCAGTCAGCGACCTTGAGGACGATCTTGCCGACGTGGCCGCTGTCGTCCATCAGCTGGTGGGCGCGGGCCACCTCCTCCAGGGGGAGCACCTCGTGGACCACCGGCTGCACCTGACCGTCGGCGACCAGCGGCCACACGTGCTCGACCACGTCGGCGCAGATGAGCGCCTTCTGCTCCTCGGGCCGGGCGCGCAGCGAGGTCGCGATCACCGAGCCGCGCTTGGCCAGCAGCTGGGAGATGTTGAGCTCGGCCTTCACCCCGCCCTGCATCCCGATGATCACCAGGCGTCCGTCGTCGGCCAGCGCCGAGACGTTGTCGGCGAGGTACTTGGCGCCCATGTTGTCGAGCACGACGTCGACGCCACGGCCGTCGGTGGCCTCGCGCACGACCTCGAGGAAGCTCTCCTCGCGGTAGTTGATCGTCACGTCGGCGCCCAGCTCGGCGCAGACCGCCAGCTTCTCCGCGGAGCCGGCCGTGGTGAAGACCTTGATCCCCATCGCGGAGGCGAGCTGGATGGCGAAGGTGCCGATGCCGCCCGCTCCGCCGTGCACCAGGAACGAGTCGCCGGAGTCGAGGCCGGCGGTCATGAAGACGTTGGACCAGACGGTCGCCGCGACCTCGGGCAGCGCCGCGGCCGAGACCAGGTCGACACCCTCCGGCACCGGCATGAGCTGGCCCTGCGGCACGACCACCTGGCTGGCGTAGCCACCGCCGGCGAGCAGCGCGCAGACCTCGTCGCCCACCTGCCAGTCGGTGACGCCCTCGCCCAGCGCGGCGACCCGGCCGCTGCACTCCAGGCCCAGCACCTCCGACGCACCGGGCGGCGCCGGGTAGAAGCCCTTGCGCTGCAGGGTGTCGGCCTTGTTGACGGCGGTCGCGACCACCTCGACGAGGACCTCGCCCGCTCCGGGCGTGAGGTCGGGCAGGTCGACGACGGTGAGGACCTCAGGCCCTACGGGCTCGGTGATCGTGACGGCGCGCATGGCCCCGAGCGTAGCCCCGGCCCTACTCCTCGAGGGCTGCCACGTCCGCAGGTGTGTCCAGGTCGCTCGCCTCGTCACCCTCCGCCACGACCGCGGCCAGGTCGAGCCCCGCGAGCAGGCGGAAGAGTCCCTCCGTGGGCGTCCGACGGGCGTACGTCGTCGAGCCGCGCCGTGCGCAGCGCCAGGCAGAGCTGCCTGCGGCCGTCACCGTCGACCAGGACCGCCCCGTCGCGGTCGCCCTCCGTCGCGGCGGCGAGCAGGCGGCGTACGGTCGCCGGGGTCACCAGCGGCATGTCGACCGCCAACCCCACCAGCCACTCGGTGGCCCCGGTCGCCCCGAGCGCGTCGCGACCCGCCAGCAGCCCGGCCGCCGGGCCACCTCCCGCAGGCTCCTCCCGGGCCGTCCGGACCTCCGGCCTCCCCGCCACCGGTGCCCCCACGATGACCACGTCGGCCGCCTCCTCGACCGCCGCCAGGGCATGGTCGAGCAGCGTCCGACCATGCAGGACGACGCCCGCCTTGTCGACCCCACCCATGCGTACGCCCGTCCCCCCGGTCAGCACGACGGCGCCGAAGGCAGGAAGCTGTCCACTCACGGAGACCATGCTCGCAGCCCCTTGGGATCGGAGGGGTCCGCGTGCCACTCTGGAGGGCATGGCACCGGGACACACCGAGGACCACTCCCAGGACAGCTCCCAGGACAGCTCCCAGGACAGTTCCGAGGACCACTCCACGCTGCAGGTGCGGCTCGTGCAGGCCGCCGCCAGCCTGGATCCCGCCGAGAACCGGGAGCGCCTCACCGCCCTGGTCGCCCACGCCGAGCCGGGTGAGCTCGTCGTCTTCCCGGAGGTCTTCGCCCGCGACTTCGGCAAGCCGGGCAGCGACCTGTCGCCCTTCGCCGAGGAGCTCGACGGCGAGTTCGTGACGACGCTCGCCAAGACGGCCGCCGACCGGGGGATCACGATCGTGGCCGGGATGATCCGCGCCGGCGAGGACCCCGCGCGGCCCTACAACACCTTGGTCGTGCGGGGCGCCGCCAACGCCGAGTACGACAAGATCCACCTCTACGACTCGTTCGGCTACCAGGAGTCCGACCGGCTCAGCGCGGGCGCGTGGAAGCCGGTGGTCGTCGACGTCAACGGCTTCAAGGTCGGCCTGATGACCTGCTACGACCTGCGCTTCCCCGAGCTGGCCCGCGCCCTGGTCGACGCCGGCGCGGAGGTGCTGGTGCTCCCCGCCGCGTGGGTGGCCGGCGAGCGCAAGCGCGACCACTGGCGCACCCTCGTGCACGCGCGCGCCATCGAGAACACCGTCTTCGTGGTCGCCGTCGGGCAGCCCGAGCCGCGCTACACCGGCCATTCGACCGTCGTCAGCCCGATGGGCGACGTGCTGGTCGAGCTCGGCTGCGGTGAGGGCAACGTGGTGGCGACGCTGGATCGTGAGCAGCTGGTCCGTGCCAGGACCGTGAACCCGTCGTTGGCGAACCGACGCGGGTAACCTCGCTGCGTGTCTGCTCAACGTCCCGGTCGCCGAGCTGCCCCGAAGCCCTCCCGTTTCGGCGGCTTCAAGGTGACCCGCAACGGAAAGCCGCCGGCCGGGCGCCGCATCGCCGGGCCGGGGGACACGACGACGTCGATCCCGGTCGTGCAGGAGCCGCTGCGCGAGAGCGAGCCCATGGCGGTGCATCCCGACCCGCTCGACCGGCCGCTGCTCGACTCCGACCCGTTCGGCATCCGGGCCGCGCTCTCCACGCCGGCCGCCCCGGCCCCGGTCGCGCCGCCGGTGCTGCCGCCCGCCGTCGCCCCCGTCCTGCCCGAGGTCACGCTCCCTGCAGCAGGCCCGGTGGTCAACCACGTCTCCCAGGACGCCGTCGTCGGAGCGGTGCCGCCCGTCGTCGAGCCGGTCGTCGACCTGGCGCCGGCGCCGCTCGACCTGCCGCCCGCCCCCGACCCCGACTTCCGGGCGCCGGAGGGCTACGTCGCCGAGCCGCCCGTGCCGGTCGCCGTCGACCGCGAGCGCTCCGAGGCCTCGCTGCAGCGGCGCCGGGCAGCCCGCGCACGTCTGTTCTTCTGGTCCTGCCTGCTGCTCGCCGGCACCATGCTGCTCGGCGCGGCCGCCTTGCACCGTGGCCCCGAGTGGCTCGACGGTGCGGGCGCGGTCTGCGTCCTCGCGACGTACGCCTGGGCGGTGATGGCGCGCACCGGCGGTCGCCAGGTCGTCTTCTCGGTCCTGGCGGTCGCCATCGGGGTGACGGCCGTGGCCTGGGACGAACCGATCCTGCGCAGCGGTGCCGCGGTGCTGACCTGCGTGACCAGCGCGCTGCTGGCGGTGGTGCTCACCGTGCCCGCCCGCACCTTCCTGGCGGCCGTGCGCGAGGTCGTGGTCGCCACCGCGATCGCCTCCATCGGCGCCTTTGCGACGGTCGGCTTCGAGCCGGTCGCCTCCACCACCCGCTTCGAGTACGTGACCCTCGCCGTCGGCTTCCTGCTGATGTTCGCCCTGGTCTGGCGCTTCGCCGCCGGTCTGCACGGCCTCGGCACCCGCGGCCTGGTGATCGTCGTCGTCGGCTCCCTGGTGCTCGCCGTCAGCCTCGTCTACACCGAGCTGCTGCGCAGCTACGGCGGCGGTGGCCTGGCTCGCAGCGGCGACGACCTGGCCGAGTGGATGCGCTCGACGATCGGTGCCGTGCCGCGGCCGCTGACGATCTTCCTGGGCGTGCCCGCGCTGGTCTGGGGCGTGCACATGCGCGCCCGTCGCCGCCAGGGCTGGTGGGTCTGCGCCTTCGGTGCCGCCGCGACGCTGCCGGTCGCGCAGCGCCTGGTCAACCTCGACACCTCGTACGTCGAGGCGGGGCTCCAGACCGCGTACAGCGTCGCGCTCGGCCTGGTCGTCGGCTACCTGATCATCCGCCTCGACCTGGCCTTCACGGGCCAGCGCGGGGCGCGGGCGCGGGCCGCCGAGGAGGCCCACGCCGTACGCCCGGAGCCTCCCCGCTTCTCGTCCCTCTGAGCGGTGCCGCGGGTCGGCTCGTGGGTCGGGTTTCTGGTACCTGCCGGTAACGCTTAGCGTCCCTCGCATGGCCCGCGAGAAGACCTTCCCCGTCACCGCCGACATGGTGGCGAACGTCCTGGAGGTGCCGGTCGCCGTCGGTGACTCCGTCGAGATCGGCGAGACCGTCGTGCTGCTGGAGTCGATGAAGATGGAGATCCCCGTGCTCGCCGAGGTCTCCGGCGTCGTCAGCGACGTACGCTTCGAGCCCGGCGCCGTCGTCCAGGAGGGCGACGTGCTGCTCGTCCTCACCTACTGACCCGCCCGCCCGACGCCCGGGCTGCGGCTCAGACTCCTGCCCCCTCGCGCTCGTCCCCGGTGGCGCGCAGGCTCCACAGCACCGCGACGGTGATGCTGGTGGCGATGACGCCGAGCGAGAGCCAGATCGGGATCTTCACGACGTCGAGCAGCAGCATCTTGACGCCGACGAAGACCAGGATCGCCGCCAGCCCCACCTTGAGGTGGACAAAGCGGTGCATGAGGTCGGCGAGCAGGAAGTACATCGCCCGCAGGCCGAGGATCGCGAAGGCGTTGCTGGTGAAGACGAGGAACGGCTCCTGGGTGACCGCGAAGATCGCGGGGATGGAGTCGACCGCGAAGATGATGTCGGTCGTCTCGATCAGCAGGAGCACGAAGAAGAGCGGGGTGGCCACCCAGCCGCCCGCCCGCCGCACCCAGAACCTCTGCCCGTGGAGCTCCGGCGTCGAGGGGATCCGCCTCTGGGCCCAGCGCAGCACGGGGCTGCGGGTGGGGTCCCATTCGTCGGCGCGGTGGATGAGCATCTTCGCGCCGGTGTAGACGAGGAAGGCCCCGAACACGTAGAGGACCCAGGCGAAGTTCTCGATCAGCACCACCCCGCCGGCGATGAAGACCGCCCGGAACACCAAGGC
Source organism: Nocardioides daphniae (assembly GCF_004777465.1). Lineage (NCBI taxonomy): Bacteria > Bacillati > Actinomycetota > Actinomycetes > Propionibacteriales > Nocardioidaceae > Nocardioides > Nocardioides daphniae. The sequence goes on along the minus strand of NZ_CP038462.1, from coordinate 3,459,729 downwards.
CCCCAGCACGCCGTAGAACAGCACCCGGTGCTGGTACTCCCTGGGGACGGCGAACGAGGTGAAGATCAGGGCGAACACGAAGACGTTGTCCACCGCCAGCGACTTCTCGATCAGGTAGCCGGCGAAGTACTCACCGCCGGCGCGGGGGCCGTAGGCCCACCAGACGACACCACCGAACGCCACCCCGAGCGAGACCCAGAGCGCCGACCAGGCGGCGGCCTCCCGCACCGACACGACGTGGGCCGTTCGGTGCGCGAACAGGTCGATCGCGAGCATCGCGACGATGACGGCCAGGACCGCGGCCCAGGCCCAGATGGGGACATCCATGACACACCTCCAGCTGCCCGCGTGGCGGGCGGTTGGAGGTCTCCCCCGCCGACTCGACCGGGTCGAGTGCGGCCGACGCACCGGGTCGGACAGGGCCGACCGAACTGACGAGGCGTCGAGGTGGGGTACTCCCCTCGTGCGCAGCATTGTCCGTGAGCTGCGCTTCGTACGTCAAGGGTCACCGCAGGCGCCGGGCCCGCGGTGGTGCCGGGGCGGTCAGCCCAGCAGCACCTCGACGCCGGTGAAGATGCCGACGCCGATGACCAGCGCGGCGAAGGCGCCGGAGAGCGCGCGGCGGTTGACCCGTCCGGCCAGGCCGGTGCCGGCCACGGCTCCCACGACCGCGGCTGCGGCCAGCGGGACGACCACCGACCAGTCGGGCTGGCTGCCGAGCCCGGCGCGGGTGGCCAGCGCGGTCGCGCTGGTCAGGGCGATCACGACGAGCGAGGTCCCGGCCGCGTGCCGCATCGGCAGTCCGAGCGCGAGCACCAGGGCCGGCACGATCAGGAAGCCTCCGCCGACGCCGAGGAAGCCGGTGAGCAGGCCCACCGCGGTGGCGGTGGCGAGCACCTTCAGGGCCACCGGCCAGTTGATGGTCAGTCGGGGGTCGAAGGTGAGGACGGGCTCGGCGAAGTCGTCGGCCTCCTCCTGGGCCGTCTCCCGCCTGCGCAGCTGACGCACCATCAGGGCGCCGACCAGCAGCATCAGCACGGCGAAGCTGGCCGTGAGGGCGACCTCCGGCACGTGCGTGGAGGCCAGGGCTCCCAGCACGGTGCCACCGGTCGCGGTCGCGCCGAAGACGAGGCCCCGCAGCACGAGCGCCCGCCCGGCCCGGCGGGCCGTGACCGCGCCGACCAGTGCCGACGTGCCGACCACGATCAGGGAGCCCGTGGTGGCGGTCGTCGGCGACTGGTCGAAGAGGTGCAGCAGCACCGGAACGGCCAGGATCGAGCCGCCCGCGCCGAGGGCGCCCAGGGTCAGGCCGATCGCCAGGCCGACGGCGATCGCCAGGAGCGTCGTGACCACCTCAGTCGGTGGCGTCTTCGCCCGCGGGGTCGCTGACCAGCGGCAGCCCCGACGAACCGGCGTTGTCGAAGGAGTCGTCGATCGCCACCACGTGGCGCCCGCCCGCGGAGAGCAGCGAGGCACCGATCGAGGCGCGGTAGCCACCGGCGCAGTGCACCCAGACCTCACCTGCGGGCACGTCGGCGAGCGAGCGGGTCAGCGCGTGCAGCGGCACGTTGACCGCGCCGTCGACGTGGGAGGAGGCGTACTCGTCGTCACGCCGCACGTCGAGCACGACGACCTCGCGGTGGTGCCGCACCTGGGCGAGGTCGGCGAAGGTCGCGGTCTCGAAGGAGGCCAGCGGGCCGTCGGTCCACTGCTCGGGGCCGCCGGTGGCGTGCGCCTCGAGGCGGTCGATGCCGATCCTGACCAGCTCGCGCTGGGCCTCGGCGACCTGGTCGGCGCTCTCACCCAGCAGGGTCAGCGGGGTGCCCCACTCGATCAGCCAGCCGAGGTAGGTCGCGAACTGGCCGTCGATGCCGAAGTTGAGGGTGCCGGGGGCGTGGCCAGCGGCGAAGGTGGTGCGGTTGCGCAGGTCGACGACCCACTCGCCCGCCTCGATCCGGCGGCGCAACTCGGTGGCGTCGGCGAGCGCGGGCAGCTCCAGCGAGGGCGCGTCGGGGCCGGCGAGGTTGGCCGGCGCCATGTGGGCGTAGTAGGTCGGCCACGCGTTGAGCCCGGCGAGCAGCTCACGGACGTACGTCTCCTCGTCCTGGGTGAGGACGGGGTTGCTGCGTCGCTCCTGCCCGATCGTGGAGGCGGTGGCGTCGGACTGGCTGGCCGAGCAGAAGGAGCCGAAGCCGTGGGTCGGGAAGACCTCGGCGGTGTCGGGGAGCAGGTCGGCCAGACGGTGCGCGGAGGCGTGCTGGTGACGGACCAGCGCGTCGGTGTGCTCGGGGCCGAGCAGGTCGGGGCGGCCGGTGGCGCCGAAGAGCAGCGAGCCGCCGGAGAAGACCGCGACGTGGGTGGGCTCGCCCGAGCCGGTGTCGTGCGCGAGGGCGTACGAGAGGTGCGTGTAGGTGTGGCCGGGGGTGGCCACGGCGGTGACCTGCATCGACCCGACCTCGATCACGTCGCCGTCGCGGACTCCGAGGCGCTCGAAGCTGACCGGGTCGTCGGCGTTGACGACGTACGTCGCGCCGGTGGCGTCGGCGAGCGCGCGGCCGCCGGTGACGTAGTCGTTGTGGATGTGGGTCTCGAAGACGTGGGTGAGCCGCACGCCCAGCTCGTCGAGGAGGCTGGTGAACCTGTCGATGTCGCGCTGCGGGTCGACGACGAAGGCGACCTCGCCGTCGTGGGCGAGGTAGCTGCGGTCGCCGAGGCTCGGGGTCTCGACGGGGACGACGCTGACGGTGGTGCCTGACTGGACTGCGCTGGACTGGGTCACTGTGCTTCCTCTCCTATCCCCCCGGGGGTTATGAAATCACGGTAGCACTCCTCGCAGGACCATGCGACTCTTCACCTCGCGAGGGCTTGGTCGGTGCCGGTGGGGCGTTGAGTACGGGTGCCCATTCCCCGTCGACGTGAAGTCCACGAGGATGACGCCCATGAACGATCTCCCTGCCCCGGAGCAGGCGGCCCGGGAACGAGCCGCCCAGGAGCGCCCCGCCCCCGGCTCCGCGCTGCCGACGACCTTCGCCTGCCCCGAGTGCCGCTCCGCGCTTCCGGTCGGTACGCCGCTGTGCCCCACCTGCGGCATCCGGCTCACCGGTCCGCTCGCGCGCCAGCTGTGGGAGGTCGAGCAGCGCATCGGCAGCCTGTCGGCCGAGTCGAGGCGCCTGCGTGCCCTGCTCCTCCAGCCGCCCAGCCCGGCGGAGGTCGCCCAGGGCCGTTCCGAGGGCGTACGCCCGAGCTCCCCGGCACCCCTGCCGCAGCACCCGGGCCACCTCGCCCCGACTCTGCCGCGCAAGGCGTTGAGCGGGCAGCAGGTCCTGCTCGGCATCGCCGCCTTCCTGCTCCTGTCGGGTCTCTCGTTCTTCCTGCTCGTCGTGTGGAGCCTGATCGGCCTGGTCGGCCAGGCCCTCGTCATGGTCGTCCTCACCGGGCTCGCCGCCGGCGGCGCCGCCCTGGCCACCCGCAAGCGTCTGCCCGCCGCCGCCGAGACCGCCGCCGTGATCGCCTCCGGCCTGGTCTGGCTCGATCTCTGGGCCGCGCACCGACTCGGGCTGGCCGGCCTCGACGCGCTGCCCGTCGAGCAGTACTGGACCGTCGCCGGCCTCGTCGGCACCGGTCTGCTGCTCGGCTTCGACGCCCTCGTGCCGCGCCACGACGCGACCGGCGAGCTGCGCCGGATCGTCGTCTACCGCCCGGTCGCCCTGGTCTTCGCGGTCGCCGCGCTGTGGTCGGCCGTGGTCGTCGCCGACCCCGACGGCCTCGGGGCCTCGGTCGCCGGCCTGCTCGTCGCCGTGGCCAGCGTCGGCCTCGCCTGGGCTGCGGTGCGCCTGGACGGGCGTACGGGCCTCGTCTCACCCTCCTCGGTGGTGCCGCTGCTCTCCGCGGTGGTGGGGCTGCTCATCCACCTCCTCGTCGCCTTCGCCGTCGGCTACGAGGACGGCCCTGCGGGCGACCGCTACCTGGCGATGGTGCTCCTGGTGCTGCTGCCGGTGGCCCTGCTGGTCGTGCAGCGCCTGGTCCCCGCGGTGGGCGACGCCCGCCTCGCCCTGCGGATGGTCGGCCTGCTGGGGCTGCTCGTGGCCCTGGGTGTGCCGGTCGTCGACGCGCCCCGGGGCGCGGTGGCGGCGGTCGCCGCGGTCGTCGGCCTGGTCCTGCTCGGGCTCGCCGTCCTCGGCCGGGACGGGACCTTCGGGCACCGCTTCGGCTGGGGCGACCTCCTGAGCTGGACCCTGCGCCTGGCCCTGGTGCTCCTCTCCGCGCTGCTGCTCGCCCTGGCCGAGGGTGGCCACGCCAGCGGGCTCGACCTCGCCGCCCTGCGTGGCGGTGCCGGGCCGGCCGACTGGTGGCTGCCGGTGGTCCCGCTGGTCGCGCTGGCCCTGGCCACGACGGTCACTGCCGTCCGGCGCAACGACCCGTCGATGGCGGCCTTCGCCCACGCCGCCGCCGTCGCCGGCGTGCTGGTGGCGCTGCGCGACGCCGAGCCCGTCACCTCGGCGGTCGCGGCCCTGGTGGCCGCGGTCGTGGCGGTCGCCGTCGCGGGCGGAGCCCGCTGGTCGGCGCTCGAGCGGGGCCACTGGGCGATGGAGCCGATCGCGCTGGCCGCTGCCGCCGCGTACGCCGTCACGGCGGTCACCGCGGGCCTCGACGTCGACGCCTTCGTGCTGGCGACCGTGCTCGTCGCCCTCGGAGCGCTGCTCGCCGCGTACGCAGCTCTGCCCGGCCGCCTCGAGGTCGCCTACGTCGCCATCGTGCTGCTGGGGGCGGGCCTGTGGGTCCAGCTCGTCGACCGCGACGTCTCCACGGTCGAGGCGTACGTCCTGCCCGTCGCCGCCCTGCTCGCCGGCCTCGGCGCGCTGCAGTGGCTGCGCGACCGGCAGGCGCCGACCTTCCTCACCATGGGTCCCGCGATCGTCATCGGCCTCCTGCCGAGCCTGATGGCCGGGATCGCCGACGACTCGCCGTGGCGCCTGACCGTGGTCACCCTGGTGGCGGCCCTGCTGCTCGTCGTCGGCATCGCCCGGCGCTGGCGGGCGCCGCTGGTGCTGGGCGCGCTGGCGCTCGGGATCGTGGCCTTCACCCAGGGCGGTCCGCTGCTCGCGTACGTCCCCAACTTCGTCCTGCTGGTCGGCTCGGGCGCGGTGCTGCTCGTCGTCGGCGTGATGTGGGAGCGCTCGATCGCGCTGGGTCGCCGGACCTACGCCCTGCTGGCGGCGATGCAGTAGGCCCGCCCAGCAGGGAGGGTGCCCGTCACCTGACGGCGGGCACCTCGCCCAGCTGCGGGCAGGTCCGGGCCGCGCAGTCGCGGTAGCGCTCGTCGAGCCTGCGGAGCTGGGCGGTGAGCGCCGGGCGGCGCTCGGCCAGGTTGGTCAGCTCGTAGGGGTCCTCGACCAGGTCGTAGACCTCCTCGAAGCCACTCTTCATGCGGGCGTACTTCCACCGGTTGCCGACCCGGATGCCCGAGTAGAGCCGCTGGTCGTCCTGGGCATCGACCGCGTACGCCTCGAGCGGGACGACGCGGTCCACGTACTTCTCCGGCTGCTCCAGCAGTCGTGAGACGTCGAGCCCGTCGACCGGGCGGCTCGGGGTCGCGCCCGCCATCGCCGCCAGCGTCACCGGCAGGTCGGCATGGGTGACGACCGACTCCACGGTGGAGTCGGGCCGCACGCCCGGCCCGCGGATCACCAGCGGCACGGTGAGCTGGGGCTCGTAGAAGAAGAGCTTGCCGTCGAGGTTGTGCTGGCCGACGCTGTAGCCGTTGTCGGAGGTGAAGACGATGACCGTGTCGTCGAGCTGGCCCGACTCCTCGAGGGTCTCGACGTGCCGGCCCACGGCCCGGTCGACCGCCTGCAGCGACTCGAGCCGCTGCTGGTGCAGCTCACGCAGGTAGCGCTTGCGCTTCGGCTTCGCCAGGAACTTCCGCTCCCGGCCCGCCTGCTGGTCGGGCACGTCGTAGAACATGCTCGGGTCGTCGGGCAGCTCGCGTGTCGCGAAGCTGTCGCGGTCGTCGGGGTGGACGTACGGCGTCGGGGGGAAGCGCGGGTTGGTGCGCGCGGAGTCGTTGCCGCGCACCTCCTGCTCGACGTACTTCGGGTCGTCGTCCTCCCACGGGCCGCCGAAGTGCGGCGCCACGTAGTTGACGTTCAGGAACCAGGGGCGCGTCGTGCGCCGCGGCTGGCCGAGCAGGTCGTCGACCCGCTCCGCGAAGCCGTCGGCGTTGTAGGTCGAGGAGACCTCCTCGACCGCGCCGTTGTTGGAGAGCTGCGTCTTGTCGTAGTCGTACGTCGTCGTGTCGACGCTGGCCAGCCAGCGCGTCCAGCCCGGCGGCACGTAGGTCTCGGTGCCGTTGTTCTTGCCGTAGCCGTTGAGGTACTTGCCGACGAAGAAGGTCTCGTAGCCGGCCGCGTTGAGCCAGACCGGGAGGGTGTCGTCGTCCTTGCCGTCGCCCATGAAGGAGGTGACGCTGCCGTAGGGCCCGGAGATGCCCAGGGCGCCGTGGTTGTGGGTGTACTGCCCGGTGAGCAGGGAGGCGCGGGCCGGGACGCAGATCGGGGTCGGCGCCAGCGCGGTGTCGACCGTGGCGCCCTCGTCGGCGATGAGCCGCTGCACGTGCGGCATGTCGAGCACGTCGGTCGCGGAGGCGTCGTCGACGGTGATGAGCAGGATGTTGGGCTTGCCGACGCGCTCCTCCTCGGGGGCGCTCGGCACCTTGGAGGCGGTGCCCGGTCCGGGCTTCGCCTCGGGCTCGTCACCCAGGGTGCACCCCGAGGTCAGCGTCGCCACCGTCGCTGCCGCCGCGAGGCCGACCAGCCATGGCCGCTTCTTCATCCAGGCTTCTCCCGACTTCTGGTGTGGACGCCCCGACGAGACTATCGGCTGGGGCGTCGGACTCAGGCGTCGTTCGCGCAGCGGAAGCCGAGATTTGCAGCACTCGAGTCGGGTGGCGACGAGGTGCGCGCCGCGACCCGGTAGCGGTGGCAGTAGGAGTCGTGGCACAGGTAGGAGCCGCCCCGCATCACCCGGCTCTCGCCCTGCGCGGGACCGGTCGGGTCGTCGGTGCGGTGCAGCGGCGTCTCGGGGGAGAACCAGTCGGCGCACCACTCCCAGACGTTGCCGGCCATCTGCCACAGGCCGTGGCCGTTGCGGGTGTAGGACTTCACCGGCGCGGTGGTCAGCCAGCCGTCGTCGAGGGTGTTGCGGGTCGGGAAGTCACCTTGGAAGAGGTTGGCCATCCAGCGCCCGCGCGGCAGCAGCTCGTCGCCCCACACGAAGCGGGCCCGGTCGAGACCGCCCCGGGCCGCCTTCTCCCACTCGGCCTCGGTCGGGAGCCGCTTGCCGGCCCACGCTGCGTACGCGGTGGCGTCGGCGTGGGTGACGTGCACGACCGGGTGGTTGCCGCGCTGGGCGACGTCGCTGCCCGGCCCCTCGGGGTGGCGCCAGTCGGCACCGTCGACCATCAGCCACCACGGGGCCTGGGCGGGGCGGCCGCGCACGTGGCGGGCCTCGCCGTCGTACGCCAGGTGGAAGACCGCCGAGAACCCCTCGGCCTCGGCGGTGGTGACGTGCCCGGTGGCCTTGACGAAGGCGGCGAACCGGTCGTTGGTCACGGCCGTCTCGTCGATCCAGAAGGAGGGGACGGTGACCACGCGGGCAGGGCCCTCGCCGTCGGCGGGGTAGCCCTCGCCGAACGAGTCGCCCATCCAGAAGTCGCCGCCGGGCACCAGGACCTGGCCCTTGCGGCTCGGGGTCGCGGGGGAGGGCGGGCGCGGGGCGTCGACCCAGCCGTCACCCGGGGCGGCGGGCGCGCCGCCGGCGGCGGGGCCGCAGCAGTCGCTCGCCATCGGTGTCTCCTGGGTCAGTCGCGGTGGGTGCCGGTGGGTGCCGGTCCGTCGTCGCGGGCGGGATGCAACAGCGCCCCGTGCATCGTGGCACGGGGCGCTGTCGGCGCGTCAACGGCGTACGGTCAGGCGGCGCCGAGCGAGCGCCAGTAGTCGTTGATGGCGCCGTTGGTCTTGACGAGCCACACCAGCGGCAGGACCAGCAGGAGGCAGCCGGGGATCACCCAGAGGCCGGTGACGGCGGAGACCTTGGGCTCCTGGCCCGCGCGCTCGCGCAGGCTGCCGATCTCGTGCGACGAGATGAAGGGCATCACGAAGCCGACGAAGAAGGCGAGGAGGAGGGCGATCGGGCCGCCGATGCCGGCACCCGAGTGGGCCTTCATCTCCTGGTGGATCTTGTAGTACCAGTAGAGCGAGTAGATGCCGAACGTCACGATCGTCAGCACGATCACGAGGCCGGTGCCGCGCACCTTGCCGACGGGGCCGGTGCCGGAGCCGGCGTACTGGTCGCCCGCGGGCGGGGCGTAGGGCGCGGATCCGGGGGTGGCTTCGGTGGACATGTGTACCTCGGGCTTTCGGTCTTCGGTGCTGGTGGACTACGGCGTCGCAGGCTAGCGGCCCGAGGCGACGGTTTGCGTGATGTCCACCCCGGTGGAGCGCGCCGACGCTTCGCTGGTCTAGACCAATCCCCAAATCGGGAGGTGGTCAACGCCGGTCGAGGGGGTTAGACAGGACGTGGACATCTCGGGGGAAGGTCCACTTGCGGTCTCCGGCCTCGACCACCGGCGACGACTCCGTCGACGGTGCCACTTCGCGGCCCGACATCTGGGTGACACCGCCGGCCGTCAGCCACGTACGACGTGGTCGGCGCCACCGTGCGTGGGCGCCGTGTCCCGTGCTGCGCACCACCACGTCCACCGGGCACGTCCAGTCCCGCGTGGTCCAGGAGAACGACCCTTCACGGGCGAGCACACACAGAACGGAACAATCATGGACATTCGGGGGAAGCGTCCACTGCGGGTGGCACTCATCGGTGCCGTCGCCGTCTGCATCATGGCGCCGTCGGCGTACGCAGCGGTGATCGTGGGGACCAAGAACGCTGACAACCTGCGCGGCACGGCGGGTGCCGACACGATCTCGGCCCGGGCCGGCAACGACCGCGTCCGCGGCTTCGGCGGCAACGACCGCCTCTACGGCGACGCCGGGCGAGACCGGGTCGTCGGCGGCAACGGCAACGACCGCGCCTGGGGTGGCAACGGCAACGACGAGCTGCTGCTCGACGCGGGCGACGACAAGGGCTACGGCAACAACGGCCACGACATCGTGCGCGGCGGCCTGGGCAGCGACCAGCTGTACGGCCAGAACGGCAGCGACTCGCTGATCGGGGCGGCCGGCCACGACCAGCTCTACGGCGGCAACGGCTACGACACCCTGGAGGGGCGCGGCGACGACGACTACCTGTCGGGTGACAACGACGACGACTCCATGTGGGGTGGCGACGGCTACGACACCATGCACGGCGGCGACGGCTACGACTTCATGGGTGGCGAGGACGACGGCGACTACATGACCGGCGGCTCCGGCAACGACTACATGGACGGCGGCGACGGTGCCGACTCGATCGAGGGTCAGAACGGTGCCGACTTCCTGATCGACGGCGACGGCTACGACGCGGTCTACGGCGGCAGCGGCAAGGACCTGTTCTACGTCGGTGCGGGCGGTGACTACGTCGACGCCGGCGACGGTGCCGACACGGTCTGGCTGTACTTCGACGGCAACTACGACGCGGTCTACTGCGGCGACGGCGACGACATCGTCTACATCGTGGCGCCGAACGGCACGCCCACCGGTGACTACTTCAACTGGGACTGCGAGTCGGTGGTCTACCGGACCTCGACGCCGGACGACTGGCCGTACTGAGGGGGACGCACCGAGTCCTTCGCACACCACTGACGAGGTCCCGACCGGAGCGCTCCGGCCGGGACCTCGTACGTCCGAGCGGTGACCACACCCGAAGGTGTCGCCGGTGACCCCTAGGTTGCTGAGGGCCGCAGGGAGCGGTCAGGATCTCGGGAGGACAGATGAGGGGACGCGCGTGGATCGCGGCCGTGTCGATGGTGGTGGTGGGGTTGGCCTTTCCGACCTCGTCCGCCGTGGCCGCCGACGGCGGGACGCCACGGATCATGGTGGTGGGGACTCGATCTCCCAGGGGAGCGCCGGTGACTTCACCTGGCGCTACCGGCTCTACACCCACCTGAAGGCCTCGGACGTGACGCCCGACATGGTCGGGGTGCGGCGCCACCTCTTCGACAACGTCGCCGACTCGCAGACCGGCCCCGACCGGATGGCCTACGTGCACCCGTTCGACCAGGACCACGCCGCCTGGTGGGGCCAGAGGGCTGCCGACAAGGTCAGCCAGATCCAGGCTGAGGTGCAGGCGACGCAGCCGCACTACCTCCTGCTGCTGATGGGCATCAACGACGTCGCCGCCGACCAGGACCCGACGGCCGCGCTGAAGCAGGTCATCCGCAACGCGCGGGCGGCGAAGCCCGACGTCAGGATCGTCCTCGGCACCCTGGTGCCGACCGAGATCGAGCTGCAGGCCGACCGCACCGACTTCCGTGACCTGGCGCGCGCGGCCAACTTCGGCATCGTCGACATCCGGGACACGATGAGCACCACCCGGTCACCCATCCGGCTGGCCTTCACCCGGACCGACTTCGACCCGGCGCTGCACACCTACGACGGGGTCCACCCCAACTCGCGCGGCGAGGTCAGGATCGCGGCCGCCTTCGCCGACGCCCTGGCCGGCTTCGGGGTCGGCACCAGCTATCCGCGCCCGCTCGCCAACCCGCCGCTGGGGCCGCGTACGCCGCCCACGCTCACCAGCATTCCCGACGGGTTCAACGTGGACCTGTCGTGGAGCAAGGTGCCGGGCGCCATGCAGTACCAGGTCTACCGCCGCCTGGTCACCACCGATCCGGACGCGCCGTGGTTCCCGGTGACGGCCCTGCGGCACTGGAACGAGCGCTCGGTGTCGCTCCCGCTGCACCCGGGCGAGCGGTCGGAGTACGCGGTGCGGCCGGTGAAGTCGTTCTTCGGCCGCGACCCGGGGGCGTGGTCCAACACGCGCCTGCACACCACCCCGGCGCCGACCGTGTCGGCCACCGGCGGTGCGAACCAGCTCTGGCTCTCGTGGAGCAGCATCAACCACGTGCAGGGCTACGAGATCCGCAAGCGGGTCGGCCAGGGCGAGTGGGAGCTCCTGTGGCCGACCACGTCGACCTCGTTCCACGACTTCATGCTGCCGGGCGGCCGTCGCTACGACTACCAGGTGCGCGGCTACACGCAGTACGGCAAGGGCACCTGGTCCAGCACGGCATCGGTCTGGATCCCCTGACGAGGAGGGGTCCAGGAACGAGTGAAGCCCCGTCCGAGGACGGGGCTTCACTGCTGGCGGTGACGGAGGGATTTGAACCCTCGGTGGACTTGCGCCCACAAACGCTTTCGAGGCGTTCTCCTTAGGCCGCTCGGACACGTCACCGCGACGAACGTTACCGGACCCCTCACCCGGGCACTAAATCGGATCCCACCTGCCCCTCCGGAGGCGTCTCCGGCTCCTAGACTCGGGCCATGATCAGGCTCCTGCTGATGGTGCTGGTGATCGCGGCCGTCGTCGCGGTCGTCTACTTCTACGCCAGCCGCCCGGCGGTCTCGCCGGTGCGGCTCGAGCGGGTCAGGCGCCAGGTCAAGGCGGCGAAGGACCTGGCGTACGCCCACGACGAGATCTCCCCGCACCTCGCCGGCGCGATCATCGCCCGCACCCGGGGCCTCCACGAGGACGACCCGGTCCGGACGTTGGAGGAGGCCGTCGAGGACGTCCTGGCCCTGGCCCGGGAGCACCGTGGCGAGGAGCCCGACCTGGCGGTCATCGTGATCGACACGCTGCGCCGCGACGACCCGCAGCTGGGCTGACGTCGTACGAGCGCAACTGTCGAGTTGATGCGTCTGCCGCCGGCGTGTGGCCCATCAGCTCCACAGTTGCGGAGGAGTGGGCGACCTCAGCCGCGCTGACACGCGAAGAAGGCGTCCAACCGCTGCGTCGACTCCTCGGCCAGCACCCCGGCGATCACCTCGGGACGGTGGTTGAGCCGACGGTCGCGCACCACGTCCCACAGCGAGCCCACGGCGCCGGCCTTGACGTCGTACGCCCCGAAGACGAGCCGCTCCAGGCGCGACAGCACGATCGCGCCGGCGCACATCGTGCAGGGCTCCAGCGTCACGACCAACGTGCACCCCTCCAGTCGCCACTCGCCGACCGCCTGCGCGGCCCGGCGGATCGCCACCACCTCGGCGTGGCCGGTGGGGTCGTGGTCGGCCTCGCGCACGTTGCGTCCGGTGCCGATCACCTGTCCGGTCGGCGAGAGCACGACGGCGCCGATCGGCACGTCCTCGGTCGCCAGCGCGGCGTCAGCCTCGGCGAGGGCGAGGCGCATCGCCTCGTCCCAGTGGTGGCCCGTCACGCTCAGAGACCCTCGAGGCCGACGGCGTCGTCGAAGGCAGGACCGAACCCGAGACGGGTGGCGATGTCAGAGAGCATCTCGTCAGGGTAGAGCTCGACGTCGTCGACCAGCGCACCCATGTCGTCGGCGTGCATCCCGAGGTCGGCCACGATCCCCAGGTCGCCGGCGGGCCCGTAGTCGTCGTCCTCCGGGTCGGGCAGCCCCAGGAAGTCGACCACCGACTCGGCGATCTCCCACTCCTGCGCGGCGGTGACGTCGGAGAGCAGGACGCGGGTGGCGTGTCCGTCGACCCGCACGAGCACGAAGAAGTCCTCGTCGACCCCGACCATGCCGAGGGCGCCCTCGCCGGTGTCGAAGCGACGCAGCCCGGCGGCCAGCGTCTCCACCGACTCCAGCGCGGTGTCGGCGAGCTCGCCGAGCTGCCACTCGCCGTCGGTGCGGTAGGCGGCCAGCGCGAAGTCGATGGTGTCGTCGTGCACCACCCGCGTGACCGACCCAGACTCCGACATCGCTCGCCCTCGTTCGTGGACCCTCCGGACCTCGTCCACACTGACAGAGATCGGCGGCGGGGCCAACCCCGGAGCGGGCTGCTCGACCGGGGAGTTCACGCCCATTTCGTCTAGGGTTGCCCCATGCGCACCCAGGTCGTGGACCACCCGCTCGTCTCCCACAAGCTCACGACCCTGCGGGACGTACGCACGGACTCACCGACCTTCCGTCGCCTCACCGACGAGCTCGTCACCCTGCTCGCCTACGAGGCCACCCGCGGGATCCGCGTCGAGAGCGTCGACATCACCACCCCGGTCGCCCCCACCACCGGCGTGAAGCTGTCGACCCCGACCCCGCTCGTGGTGCCGATCCTGCGCGCCGGACTGGGCATGCTCGACGGGATGATGCGCCTCCTCCCGACCGCCGAGGTCGGCTTCCTCGGCATGGTCCGCAACGAGGACACCCTCGAGGTGCACACCTATGCCGAGCGCCTCCCCGACGACCTCTCCGGTCGTCAGGTGTACGTCCTCGACCCGATGCTGGCGACCGGCGGCACGCTCGCCGCGGCGATCCGCTTCCTCACCGACCGCGGTGCCGACGACATCACCGCGATCTGCCTGCTCGCCGCCCCGGAGGGCTGCGAGCGCCTCGAGGCCGGGATCGCCGACCTCACCGTGCCGGTCTCGATCGTGACCGCCGCGATGGACGAGCGCCTCAACGAGAGGGGCTACATCGTGCCCGGCCTCGGTGACGCGGGCGACCGCCTCTACGGCGTGGCCCACTGAGCCCGACCCCCTGAGCCCGGCCGACTGACGTTGGCCGACTGACGGGTGCGCACCTTCGCGCCCTGTTCACCTCGGCGACCCGCACGGGTCGCCGCGACGACACTGCGTACGCCGACGCTCGAGGCGTCCCGGGCATCCGGCCCGGGGAGTCCGAGTGGAAGGACGTACGTCATGGCCATCCTCGAGCCGCAGTCCACCGAGCAGCCTGCACCCCCGCCGCTGGTCGCCTTCAGCATCACGCTGTTTCTGCTGGTGGCGCCCTTCGTGATGATGCTGGGCTGAGCACGCCCGGTCCGACCCGTGGTCGCCGGTCACGCCCCGTGTGAGGCGGCCCACGATGAGACCCTCCTGTGACCTCCGGCTTCGGCAGGTACCTTGACGCTGCCCCACCCCTGTCGTTGCACGACGGCAGAGCCGGTGGGGGAGCCCCTACAGGAGGTAGTCGTGCGAATCGGGATCCCCCGGGAAGCCTGGCCCGGCGAGTCACTCGTCGCAGCCACGGCGAAGACGGCCGAGCAGCTGACCAAGCTCGGCTATGACGTCGTCGTCGAGTCCGGCGCCGGACAGGCAGCGGACCAGCCGGACGAGGCGTACACCGCCGCCGGCATCAGGGTCGGCGACCACGCGACCGTGTGGTCGAGCGACGTCATCGTCAAGGTCAACGCCCCCACCGACGAGGAGATCGGCCAGCTGCGCCGAGGCTCCACCGTCGTGTCCATCATGGCTCCGGGCCGAAGCCCCGAGCTGATCGAGAAGTTCACCGCCGCGGGCGTCACCGCCCTGGCCATGGACGCGGTGCCGCGCATCTCGCGCGCGCAGTCCATGGACGTGCTGTCGTCGATGGCCAACGTCGCGGGCTACCGCGCCGTCATCGAGGCGGCCCACGAGTTCGGCCGGATGTTCACCGGCCAGGTCACCGCCGCCGGCAAGACCGCCCCCGCCAGGGTCTTCGTGGTGGGCGCGGGCGTGGCCGGCCTCGCCGCGATCGGTGCGGCGTCGTCGATGGGCGCCGTCGTGCGTGCCTTCGACGTACGCCCCGAGGTGGCGGAGCAGGTCGAGTCCATGGGTGCGGAGTTCGTCCACGTCCAGATGGAGCAGGAGGTCTCCTCCGACGGCTACGCCAAGGAGATGACCGCCGAGCAGGAGGCGGCCACCGCGCTGATGTACGACGAGGAGGCGCGCAACGCCGACATCGTCATCACCACCGCGCTGATCCCGGGCCGCCCGGCCCCGAAGCTCATCACCGCCGAGACGATCGCCGCCATGCGTGGCGGCAGCGTCATCGTCGACATGGCTGCCGCCAACGGTGGCAACGCTGCCGCAACCAGGACCGGGGAGCGGGTGGTCACCGACAACGGCGTCGTGGTCCTCGGCTACACCGACCTGGCCGGACGCCTGGCTGCCCAGACCAGCCAGCTCTACGGCACCAACATCGTCAACCTGTTCAAGCTGCTCACCCCGGGCAAGGACGGACAGGTCACCCTCGACTTCGACGACGTCATCCAGCGCGGCATCACGGTCACGCTCGACGGTGAGTCGATGTGGCCGCCGCCGCCCGTGCAGGTCTCGGCCGCCCCGGCCGCCGCCCCCGAGGCCGCGGCCCCGGTCAAGGCGGAGAAGAAGCCGGTCGACCCCAAGGTCAAGCTGTACGCCGCCGCTGCCGCCGCCGTGCTCTTCGGCGCGGTCGCCATGTTCTCGACCTCGACGCTGCTCGAGCAGCTCACCGTGCTGATGCTGTCGGTCTTCGTCGGCTACTACGTGATCTCCAACGTGGCGCACGCCCTGCACACCCCGCTGATGGCCGAGACCAACGCGATCTCGGGGATCATCCTGGTCGGCGGAATCCTGCAGGTCGGCAACGACAACCCGTTGGTCACCGTGCTGGCGGTGGTGGCGATCCTGGTCGCCTCCATCAACATCTTCGGTGGCTTCCTGGTGACCGTCCGCATGCTCGAGATGTTCAGGAAGGACTGACATGGACCTCCTGACCTCCGAGAAGCTCTCGGGCCTGATCCAGGGCGCGTACGTCGTCGCCGGCGTCCTCTTCATCGTCGCCCTCGCCGGGCTGTCGAAGCACGAGACCGCCAAGCGCGGCAACCAGGCCGGCATCGCCGGCATGGGCATCGCCCTGGTGGCGACCATCCTGCTGGCCCTCCAGCAGGCCGAGTTCGGCTACGGCCACGGCGTCGGCCTGACCCTGGTGCTGATCCTCGTCCCGATCGCGATCGGCGCGGTGATCGGTGCCCGCAAGGCGAAGACCGTCGAGATGACGGGCATGCCCGAGCTGGTGGCGCTGCTCCACTCGTTCGTCGGCCTCGCGGCCGTCCTGGTCGGCTTCAACACCTACTTCGCGCACCCCGAGGCCTCGGGTGGCGCGCACGGCGTCGAGATCTTCCTCGGCGTCTTCATCGGTGCGGTGACCTTCACCGGCTCGATCATCGCCAACCTCAAGCTGAGCGCGAAGATGAAGTCGGCGCCGGTGGTCCTGCCGGGCCGCCACTGGCTCAACCTGGCCGTCATCGTCATCTCGCTGGTGCTGATGGTCTGGTTCATGAACATCGACGGCTACGCCGACGAGCACCTCGGCACCATCCCGCTGGTCGTGATGACCGCGCTCGCGCTCTTCCTCGGCTTCCACCTCGTGGCGGCTATCGGCGGCGGCGACATGCCGGTCGTGGTCTCGATGCTGAACTCGTACTCCGGATGGGCCGCGGCTGCCGCCGGCTTCATGCTCGGCAACAACCTGCTGATCATCACCGGTGCGCTGGTCGGCTCCTCGGGTGCGATCCTCAGCTACATCATGTGCAAGGCGATGAACCGTTCGTTCGTCTCCGTGATCGCCGGTGGCTTCGGCTCCGACGGCGCCGTGCAGGGTGAGGCCCGCGACTACGGCGAGCACCGCGAGATCCTCGCGGACGAGACCGCCGAGCTGCTGGCCAACGCGAGGTCCGTGGTGATCACGCCCGGCTACGGCATGGCCGTGGCGCAGGCGCAGTACCCGGTCGCGGAGATGACCCGCAAGCTGCAGGCGAAGGGCGTGGACGTGCGCTTCGGCATCCACCCCGTCGCGGGTCGCCTGCCGGGCCACATGAACGTGCTGCTCGCGGAGGCGAAGGTCCCCTACGACATCGTCCTGGAGATGGACGAGATCAACGAGGACTTCGGCGAGACCGACGTGGTGCTGGTGATCGGTGCCAACGACACGGTCAACCCGGCCGCGATCGAGGAGCCCAACTCGCCGATCGCGGGCATGCCGGTGCTGGAGGTGTGGAACGCCAAGGACGTCGTCGTCTTCAAGCGCTCCATGGCCACCGGCTACGCGGGCGTGCAGAACCCGCTCTTCTTCAAGGAGAACAGCCGGATGCTCTTCGGCGACGCGAAGGACCGCGTCGAGGACATCGTGAAGGCGCTCTCCTGACGACGTGACCTCGTACGGTCGCCCTTCGGCGGACGTCATCGTCAGCGGCTCCTGCGGGAGCCAATGGTGATGACGTCCGCCGAGGTCGTTCCTAGGATCACCTCGTGGAGATGACAGAGCGGCGTACGCTGCCGGCGCTGATGGCGCGCTACCCCTCGGCCGTGCTGCTCGCCGCCCAGCTGCTGGTGGTGCTCTCCTACCCGAGCCTGGACGAGTCGACGCTGGGGCGGGCGGTGGCCGGCGTCTTCCAGATGGTTGCCGTGCTGGCGGCCGTGATGGTGGTGCGGCGTACGCAGGTGCTCACCTGGGTGGCGATCCTGCTCGGCCTGCCGGCGATGGGGCTGGCGGTGGCCGAGGCGGTGGTGCCGGACTCGGGGCCGGTGGTGCTGGTGTCGGCGGCCTTCCACGTGCCGTTCTACTTCTTCGTCTCGTGGGCGATGCTCCGCCATCTCTTCCACGACGACCACGTCACCCGCGACGAGCTCTTCGCGACCGGCGCGGCCTTCACGGTCGTGGCCTGGGCGTTCGCCTACCTGTACGCCGCGGTCCAGGTGGTCTGGCCGGGCTCCTTCGTCGGGGCCGCCAGCCCGGACGGCGCGGAGCCGCTGGCCTGGTTCGACCTGCTCTACCTGTCGTTCACGACGCTCACCAGCGTCGGGCTCTCCGACGTCTACCCCGTCGTCGACCACGCGCGCTCGTTCGTGATGGTCGAGCAGGTCATCGGCGTCTTCTACGTCGCGATGGTGGTCTCGCGCCTGGTGGGGCTGACCGTGCTGCGGCGCAGCTGAGCGGCGTCAGCCCAGCGGGAGCTCCGCCACCACCTCGTACCGCGGCCGCCCGCGCGGCCCCTCGCCCAGGTGTGACTCCACGAGCGTGAAGGTGTCGATCGTCCACGCCGGGCCGCGGTAGGTGTCGAGCAGGCGCACCCAGTCGCTGACCTCGGTGGGCCTGCCGCAGCGGGCCACGGTCAGGTGCGGCCGGAAGCGCTGGCCGTCGACCGCGGCCCCCGCCCGGTTGGCGGCGGCCCGGGCGCCGTCGGCCATCCGGCGTACCTCCACCGCGTCGTCCTCGTCGAGGTCGAGCCCCGCCCAGAGCACCTTCGCGCCGGCGACGTGCGGAAAGGCACCGCCTCCGGTGATCGCCGTCTCGACCGTACGCCGCCGGCCCGCCGCCCGCTCGAGGCGTTCGACGAGGTCGTCGAGCCGGCGCTCGGCGAGGTCGCCGACGAAGGCGAGCGTGAGGTGCACCTGGTCGGGCGCGGTCCACCGGAAGTCGGCCGCCGCCCGGCGTGGCTCGAGGAAGTCGGCGAGGTGCTCGACGGCCTCGGGCGGTGGCAGGACGGCGACGAAGCAGCGCACGGCGGCCCGGGGTCAGCCCACGGTCACGCCGAAGAGCATGCCGACGAGGTAGGTGATGCCCATCGCCAGGAGGCCGCCCACGACGTTGCGCATGACCGCGCGGAGCTTGGGGCTGAAGCCCAGGTGGGCGCTGACGGCGCCGGTGACGGCGAGCGCCACGGCGACCACCACGACGGTGAGCGGCAGGCGTACGGACGCCGGCAGCAGGGCGAGCACCAGCAGCGGCACGAGGGCACCCAGGGTGAAGGCCACCATCGACGCCCAGGCCGCGTGCCACGGGTTGGTGAGCTCGTCGGGGTCGATGCCGAACTCGATCTCGGCGTGGGCGGCCAGCGCGTCGTGCTCGTGCATCTCGGTGGCGACCTGCTGGGCCGTCGCCTCACTGAGACCCTTGTCGCGCAGCATCCTGGCCAGCTCGTTGCGCTCGGTCTCGGGCATCTGCTCCAACTCGATCTTCTCCATGGCCAGGATCGACTTCTCGGAGTCGCGCTGGGTGGAGACCGAGACGTACTCGCCGGCGGCCATGCTGATCGCGCCGGCCGTCAGCGCGGCCACGCCGGCCAGCAGGATCGCGGACTCGTCGGTGGTGGCGCCCGCGACACCCATCACCACGCCAGCGGTGGAGATGATGCCGTCGTTGGCGCCGAGCACGGCCGCGCGCAGCCAGTTGAGACGGCCCGTCACGGAGCCCTTCATCTGGTCGTGGAAGTGCTGCGGGTCGTCGTCGGTGCCGATGTCGAAGCTCACGCCCACATCGTGACTCCGGCGGCGGGGCGACGCAACGAAGGTGAGGCTGTGCTGGGTGGGTGTCGCGTCACCGCTCAGCCCGCTGATGGTTGAGCCAGCGCCGCCCGTGGGTAGGGAACCCCCATGGACGAGATCGTTGAGTTCGTCGGCCCCTGGGACGGTCAGGTCGTCGCCACGTCGGTGCACGCCGGCCACGAGGTGCGACCGGAGCTGCAGCCCGAGATGGTGCTCGACGAGGACACCCGGCTGCGCGAGGAGGACCCCTTCACCGACCGGATCGCCTCGGTGGTGCCGAGCCGGATGGTCACCCACCGCTCCCGCTTCGAGGTCGACCTCAACCGGCCCCGCGAGGAGGCCGTCTACCGCGAGCCCGACGACTGCTGGGGTCTCGACGTGTGGCGCGACCCGCCGCTGTCGAAGGAGCTGACCGAGGGCAGCCTCGCCGTCTACGACCACGTGTACGCAGCCCTCGCCGAGCGGCTGGACGAGGTTGCCGCCCGCGGCCCGTTCGTGCTGCTCGACGTGCACTCGTACAACCACCGCCGCGACGGTGCCGCCGCCCAGCCCGCGCCCGACGCGGACAACCCCGAGGTCAACGTGGGCACCGGCAGCGTCAACCAGGAGGTCTTCGGGCCGCTGGTCGACCGCTTCGTCCGCGCCCTCGGGGAGCAGGTCGTGCGAGGACATCGGGTCGACGCCCGGGAGAACGTCGCCTTCAAGGGGCGGGCGTTGGCCTGGTTCGTCCACACCCGATATCCCGGGGTCGGCTGCGTGCTGGCGCTGGAGTTCAAGAAGACCTGGATGGACGAGTGGACCGGAGAGGTCCGCGACGACCACCTCGAGGAGATCCGTGCCGCACTCACGGCCACGCTCCCGGTGCTCGAGAAGTCCCTGGCCGACCTCGACCGATGAGCGGCACCTCCCCCTTCTCCGCCGCCGACCTGGCTGTCGACCGGGCGCTCGCGCAGGTCTCGGAGAGCTTCAGCTTCCTGCTCCACATCACCCCGGTCGACGCCGACGAGGCGAAGCAGGAGTTCCTCGCCGGCCGCGTCACCGACCCGGTCTTCACCTACCGCGAGCTCTCCGACGAGCCCGCCGTCCTGGAGGAGCAGCTCGCCGGGATCGACGTGACGACCGTCGAGGACCGCACCCTCGCGCACCTGCTGCGCGCCAAGCACCGTGAGCTGGCCCTCCAGCTCGAGATGCTGAAGGCCCGCGACACCGCCGACTTCCACGCGCTGAGCATCGAGCTGTACGGCGGCGTTTCGCCCGGCCTGCGTGAGCACGCCGAGCGGGTGCTGGCCGGGATCGGGTGGGTCGAACCGGCAGGTGACCCGCTGGACGCGGAGCAGTTCTGTGCGCTCGCCACCGAGGAGATCGGCTACTACCGCGAGCAGGCGCCCGGCATCGAGATGCACGCCGAGATCCGGCCCGACGTCAACGGCGTCATGGTCTCCGGCGACACCCTGCTGATCGGCCCGGAGAGCACGATCCAGCGCAACCGCGCCGCCGCGCTGCTCCACCACGAGGTCGGCACCCACCTGGTCACCCACGTCAACGGCCTGGCCCAGCCGGTCAAGGTGCTGGGCACCGGGCTCGCCGGCTACGACGAGACCCAGGAGGGGCTCGCCGTGCTGGGCGAGGTGGCTTGCGGCGGTTTGACGCCCTTCCGCCTGCGCCAGCTCGCCGACCGGGTGCTCACCGTGCACCGGATGGTCGACGGCGCGTCGTTCGCACAGGCGTACGCGGCCCTGGTCGAGGCGGGGGTGCCGGAGGGCAGCGCCTTCACCACCGTCATGCGCGTCTACCGCGCGGGCGGCACGACGAAGGACGCGATCTACCTGCGGGGTGTCGTCGACCTGCTGGCCCACCTCGCCGACGACGGCGACCTCGACCTGCTCTGGCTGGGCAAGTTCTCCCTGCAGGACCTGCCGCTCATCGCCGAGCTCGACGAACGAGGCGCGCTCGCGCCGCCGCGGCTGCTGCCGCGCTACCTGGACGACCCGACGTCGACCGAGCGACTCGGGTGGGCCTCAGGGGTGACTGACCTGAGCCAACTAGTGGAAGGACACGCATGAAGATCGGATTCGTGGTCAACGCGATCGAGACCGAGCAGGAGTACTACACCACCAACCGGCTCGCCGTCACCGCACGCCAGATGGGTCACGAGGCCTGGTTCATGGGCATCGGGGACTTCTCCTACCAGCCCGACGGCACGCTGACCGCCAAGGCGCGGGCCGGGGAGGCAAAGAACTACCGCTCGCTGAAGAAGCACCTCGAGGACGTGCAGCGCCCCGACATGGAGAGGCTGATCGCGCTCGACGAGTTCGACGTCGTGATGCTCCGCAACGACCCCGCTGACGACGCCGACTCGTCACCGTGGGCCAACAACGCAGGCGTCGCCTTCGGCCAGCTCATCGCCAGCACCGGCGTCCTGGTCGTCAACGACCCCACCAGCCTGGCCAACGCGCTCTCGAAGGCCTACTTCCAGCACTTCCCCGAGGTGGTCCGCCCGCGCACCCTCATCTCGCGCGACGAGCAGCAGATCAGCGCGTTCGTCGACGAGCTCGGCGGCAAGGCGGTCCTGAAGCCGCTGCAGGGGTCCGGTGGCGCGGGTGTCTTCCTGATCGACGACAAGGAGTCTGCCAACCTCAACCAGATCATCGAGGCGATCGCCCGTGACGGCTACGTGGTGGCGCAGGAGTTCCTGCCCGACGCGGTCAACGGCGACGTGCGGCTCTTCGTGATGAACGGGCGCCCGCTCGAGGTCGACGGCTCGTACGCCGCCTTCCGCCGCACCACGCCGAAGGGCGACATCCGCTCCAACATGTCGGCCGGCGGCAAGGCGGTGAAGGTGGCGGTGACCGACGAGATGCTGGAGCTGGTCGACGTGGTCCGGCCCAAGCTGGTCTCCGACGGGATGTTCCTGGTCGGGCTCGACATCGTGGGCGACAAGCTGATGGAGATCAACGTCTTCAGCCCCGGCGGCCTGGGCAGCGCCCAGGAGCTCAACGGCGTCGACTTCGCGCCGCGGATCATCGAGGAGCTGGAGCGCAAGGTCGCGATGCGTCGGCACTACCCCGAGATCGACAACACGCGGCTGGCGACCAGCTGAGTCAGCGCTTCCTCTTCCTCTTGGCGGAGGCTCGGTCGGGCCTGGGCTTGCGCCCGGGCTCGGCCGCCGGCTTCCTCGCGTCACCGACTGCCGGGAGCTGGCGCCAGTGCCGCCCCTCGAGGAACGGCTTCACGCTGGCGAGCCGCGTGGGGAGCGGGGCGCGCACGGCGGGGCCGGCGACGTGCGAGACCTCCCAGCGACCGGCGCGGCGTACGACGTCGACGCGGACCGCGCCCACGAAGACCTGGTCGGGGACGCCGTTGTCCATCACCCCGGCCAGCTCGACGCGCACCTCGCGGGGCGCCTTCCGCTTGCCGGTGGTGCCGGAGCGCATCCAGGTCTCTCCGTCGGCCGTGAGGACCCGCTCCACCTGGAGGCCGCGCTGCCCGTCGTAGTCGGCGACCACCTGGTCTCGGGCCGTCTCGGAGAGTCGCGGGGAGGCGACCGCGTCGATCACCGCGCCCTGGTTGCGGGCCTCACCGGTGTCGACGATGAACTGGGCCACGGCGATCGCGAACTTCTCACCGCTCAGCCTGTCCCGTCCCCCGACCGAGAGCCGCCCGAGCTCCACCTCCGACGGTGTCTCCACCAGGCCGTCGGGGATCCGGCGGAAGGGGGAGGGCCGCTCGACGGCCGTCTCGACCTCCTGCGGCTCCTCGGGGTCGACCGACTCGGAAGGAGACTCCGAGGGTGAGTCGGACGGTTCCGCGCTGGGTTCGGGGCTGACGCTGCGTCGCGGCTCGGCCGCGGGCGGTTCCTGGGCACACCCCGCGACCAGTGAGGCCGCCAGTGCCGTGCCGACCAGTGCCGTCGTCGTACGCAAGGTGAAGCGTCGCATCGCATGCCCTCCCGAGGAATGTGCGTACGACCACCCAAGCAGTTGGCGCCGACAGGGCGCCGGGTGTCTTGCCTGACGGGCCGGCTCGTTGCCCGCCCGGGGGCGGGTGTGGGAAATGATCGAACGGCCGTTCATTTCTCGGGACCCTCCTGGCGCCCGTCGAGCGGAGCCGCCCGGACGCAGGAAGGCCGCCACCCCGAGGGGTGACGGCCTTCCGTGGAGTCGGATGCAGGGTCAGAGACCCAGATCACGACCGATCAGCATCTTCATGATCTCGTTGGAGCCGGCCCAGATCTTCGTCACGCGGGCGTCGCGCCAGGCACGCGCCACGCGGTACTCGTTCATGTAGCCGTACCCGCCGTGGATCTGGACGCAGTGGTCCAGCACCTCCGACTGCACCTGCGACGACCACCACTTGGCCTTCGCGGCGTCGACCGGGGTGAGCTCGTGGCGGGTGTGCTTCATGACGCACTGGTCGATGTAGGCCTGGGTGACCTCGACCTTGGTGGTCAGCTCGGCCAGCAGGAACTGGGTGTTCTGGAAGGAGCCGATCGAGACGCCGAAGGCCTTCCGGTCCTTGGCGTACTGGATCGTCTCCTCGAGGATCTGCGCAGCGTGGGCCAGGTTGGTGACGGCCGAGCCGAGGCGCTCCTGCGGCAGGAACTGCATCATCGAGATGAAGCCGGTGTCGAGGGGGCCGACCAGGTCGTCGTTCGAGACGCGGACGTTCTCGAAGGCCAGCTCGGCGGTGTCGGAGTCGTCCTGGCGACCTTGTCGAGCACGCGGCCGACGGAGAATCCCGCAGCGAGGTGTCGACGGCGAAGAGCGAGATGCCCTTGGCCTTCTTCTCCGGGGCGGTGCGGGCGGCGACCAGCACCAGGTCGGCCGAGCCGCCGTTGGTGATGAAGGTCTTGGAGCCGTTGATGATCCAGTCGTCACCGTCGCGCACCGCGGTGGTCTTCAGGTTGGCGAGGTCGGAGCCGCCGCCGGGCTCGGTCATGCCGATGGCGGTGAGCAGCTCGCCGGAGGCGGCCTTCGGCAGCCAGCGCTTCTTCTGCTCGTCGTCGGTGAGGTGCACCAGGTAGGGCACGGTGATGTCGGCGTGGATGCCCAGGCAGCTCGGCAGGGTCATGTTGACCTTGGCCAGCTCCTCGGTCATGACCGCGTTGAAGCGGTAGTCGCCGGCCTCGGAGCCGCCGAACTCCTCCGGGATCTCCAGGCCCAGGAGGCCCGCTGCGCCGGCCGCGAGCCAGAAGTCGCGGGTCAGGCCGTGGTTCTCGGTGTAGGTGTCGAGGTGGGGGACGACCTCACGGTCCAGGAACTCCTTGACCGATGCTCGGAATGCCTCGTGGTCCTCGTTGTAGATCTCGCGCGTCATGTACTGAAGAGTAACCAGAATTTTCCCGGTGTCGAAGGGGTACAGGAGCGTGACGTTCCCGTGTTTGATGTGATCGGTGGCACAGTGAGCCAATGGGGGACGGGTCGATGGACGAAAGGCAGCAGCCAGCGCCGGCTGCCGAGCGCGTGCGCACGGACATGTGGGGCACGCCTGCCGACCGGCAGGCGATCGCACGCTTCGCCGAGTCGATCGCCGAGCAGACCCCCTTCAAGGTCTGTGCCATCGAGGTGCTCCGAGCCGACCGGATGCTCGAGTTCGTCGCCATCCACAACAACCCCGACGCCGAGGCGAAGCTGCTCGGCCAGGCCCGCCCCTTCGACGTGATGGCCCCGGTCTACGAGACCGGGGCGACCTACGGCGCCTTCACCTTCATCGCCCGCGAGTGGCGTACGCCGCAGACCTACGACCTGCTCGAGACCTACGGCTACATGCCGACGTTCGAGGAGATCGAGGGGCCGGACGCCTGGCACACCGACGACATGATCGTCGCGCTGCTCACCGACGAGGACGACCGGCTGCGTGCCGTGCTGCACCTCGACGAGCCCGAGGACGGGCGACGGCCCAAGGGCGACGACCTGCTCGAGCTCTCCGACCGCCTCCAGCTCGGCTTCACCGCCGTGGTCAACGCCGTGGAGCGCGAGGAGCTGCTCCAGCGCGTCCGGTTCGCCGACCTCACCCGCCGGTTCATCCGGCAGGCGAGCAACGCCATGGGGCTGGACGAGCTGCTCGAACTGGCCCACTCCAAGCTGCGCGAGGGCTTCAGCGCCACCGACTTCCAGGTGCACCTGCGTGAGTCCGGCACCTACAAGGTGATCCCGGAGAAGATGCGAGGTGGGCGGTTCCTCTTCGAGGCGCTCGACCTGATGGTGGAGCGTGCCTGGCGCACCAACACGGTCGTCGTCTTCGAGCCCGGCGAGGTGTGGGCCGACGACATCCTCACCGCCGAGCACGTGATGGTCGTGGAGAAGTTCATGAGCTCCACCGGCATCGGGACCTGCGTGCTGGTGCCGATCGGGGCGGCGGGTGAGTTCATCGGGACGATCGTCATCGTCCGCGCGCTCGACACCCCGCGCTGGACCGCCAGCGAGAGCGTCGCCGCCCTCGACGTCGGCCGCGACCTCGGCCGGGCGGTGCTCAACGCCCGGGCCCACGAGCGCGAGCAGCAGCTGACCGAGCAGCTCCTGCGGCTCGACGCCTACCGCAGCCAGCTGATCTCCACGATGTCCCACGAGCTGCGCAACCCGATCGGCGTCATCCTCGGCCACCTCGAGCTGCTCGAGTCCTCCCCCGACGTCCCGCACGACTGGCAGCGGTCGCTCGCCGCGATCGGCAGGGGCGCCCAACGCCTCGACCGCCTCGCCGAGGACCTGCTCACGCTCAGCCGGCTGGGCAACCCCGCCCACCCGCTCGAACGGGTGCGGATCGACCTCGTCGGGGTGCTCGAGGAGGCCGTCGAGATGCAGCAGCTGGCCGCCGAGCGGCGCGGGGTCAGCGTACGGATCGAGCCCTGCGAGCAGCCGCAGGTCGTCGAGGGCGACCGGGCCGAGCTGGTCCGCGTGGTCACCAACGTGCTCTCCAACGCCATCAAGTACTCCGACCCCGGCGACCAGGTCACCCTCAGCGTCGCCCGCGAGCGAGTGCGTGGTGCTGGAGTGCCGCGACGAGGGCATCGGCATCTCCGAGACCGACCGCTCGATGCTCTTCGCCGAGTTCTTCCGGTCGACCAACCCCGACGCCCTCAAGCGACCCACCGGGCTCGGCCTGCCGATCCTGCGCCGCATCGTCCAGCGCCACGGCGGCCGGGTCACCGTCGACTCCGAGCTGGGCGTGGGCACCACCATCCGCGTCCTCCTGCCGGCGGCCGACGCATGAGTCCGCTGCCCACGCCCGAGGAGGCGCCCGCGCTGGTCGAGCAGATCGCGCGCAGCCACGCCGCGCTCGAGGCGCAGCTCGCCGGCGTGACCCAGCGCCAGGTCGACGAGCCCAGCCCGCTGCCCGGCTGGGACCGCTCCCACGTCATCGCCCACCTGGCCCGGCACGCCGACTCCACGACCCGGCTGGCGGAGGGAGCACGCTCCCGCACGCCGGCCGTGCGCTACCCGGGCGGCACCGCCGGGCGTGAGGCCGAGATCGAGAGCAGCGCCACCCAGCCGGCCTCCGCGCTGGTCCACGACCTCGTCGCCGCCGACACCCGCTGCCTGGCCGCGATCCGGGCCGTCGACGCGGAGGGGTGGACGTACGAGCTCGAGTGGGACGGGCACCTGCGCCCCGCGACCCGACTGCTGGTCGCGCGCTGGCGGGAGGTGGAGATCCACCGCATCGACCTCGACCTTGGCTTCACCGCCGACGACTGGTCCGACGACTTCGTCGCCTTCCTGCTGCCCGGCGAGTTGCGCCGGCTGCCGCGACGGGCGCCGGGGGTCGAGGTCCCGGGCGGGCTCGACGAGCGCCAGACGTTGGCCTGGCTGGTCGGCCGCGGACGTCCCGGGCTGCCCGAGCTGCCGCCCTGGCCCTGAGGCCCGCGACTGCCCAGCGACTGCCCAGCGGCTGCTCAGCGACCGGCCAGGAGCTCCTCGACCCAGCGCGGCACGAGGTCGCCAGCACGCCCCTGCCGGGACTCGTCGAAGTCGTCGGTGGAGAGGGTCTCCGCGAGGTTGATCTCCAGGGTGCGGGCGCCCTGCTCGGCCGCCCAGTGGACGAAGGCAGCGGCCGGTTGCACGTGCGCGGAGGTGCCGACGGCGACGAAGAGGTCGGCCTCTTGCAGGGCCTGCAGCGCCTCGTCCATGCGGTAGGGCATCTCGCCGAACCAGACCACGTCGGGGCGGAGCATCGCCTCGTCGCAGCCGGGGCAGGCGGGGGAGTGGGCGAGGTCGCCCTCCCACGGGAAGCGGTCGGCGCAGGCCAGGCAGAGCGCCGACCTGAGCTCGCCGTGCATGTGCAGGACGCGCGTGGAGCCGGCGCGCTCGTGGAGGTCGTCGACGTTCTGCGTGATGACGAGCAGGTCGTCGCCGAGCGCCTGCTCGAGGCGGGCCAGCGCGAGGTGCGCCGGGTTGGTGTCGACCTTGGCGAGGTGGGCGCGGCGCAGGTCGTAGAAGCGCTGCACCAGCGCGGGGTCGGCGGCGAACCCCTCGGGGGTGGCCACCTCCATGACGTCGTGGCCCTCCCAGAGCCCGTCACTGTCGCGGAACGTCGGCACGCCGCTCTCCGCGGAGATGCCGGCTCCCGTCAGCACGACGACCTTCATCTGACCCCCTCACCGTCCGCCCACGTCTCCGGTGGAGCGGGCGCCGGCCCATTGTGGCGCGCAAGTGGTGGCGCGTCACGTCGACGGAGCCTCACAGGGAGCGCAGGTGCGCACGCAGCTCGGCGTCGAGGTGCTCGGTGGCGTAGGAGAGCGCGGTGCGCCCCATGCCGGCGGCGTGGTCGGTGAGGAAGTCGACCAGCAGGGCCCGGTCGACCCGCTTGCCGACCTCGCGCAGCATCCACCCGGTCGCCTTCTGGACGAGGTCGCGCCGGTCGTCGAGCACCTGCTCGGCCACCGCGAAGGTGGGCGCGGGGTCGCCGGCCTTGATGAAGGCAACGGTGGCGATGACCCCGACGCGTCGCCGCCACAGGTCGTCGTCGCCCGCGAGCCGGTGGAGGAGCGCGGTGCCGGCCCCGGTCGTACGCACGTGCTCACCGACCAGCCACTCGGCGGAGACGTCGACCAGGTCCCAGTTGTCGACGCAGCCGGCGAGCACCGCGTCGAGGTAGAGCGCGTGGAGCCGTGCGCGCAGCTCGTCGTCGCGCGTACGCGGCCGCAGCGCCCGCTTGAACGCCTCGACCGCGATCACCAGCGCGGTGAACCGGTGCTCGTGCTCGACGTCGTCGAGCAGGTCGCGCACCTCGTCGAGCGGAAGGGCTGCGTACGCCGTCGCGACCTTCCGCGCCTTCGGCACCCGTACGCCGATGAAGACGTCGCCCTCGCCGTAGCCGCCGGGCTGGGTCTGGAAGAAGCGCGCGTAGCCGACCGCGTCGTCGGGGTCGGCGACTGCGGCGAGGGCGGAGCGGACGTCGGAGGCGGTGGGCACGCCGTCAGTCTGGCGGGTGCAACGATGTGACGCACGCCACCTCCTCGGTCAAGATGGTGACAGTGCTCCGCAACGAAAGGTGGTGAGGTGGATGGCAGGCGGACCCGGCGAACGTCCGCTCGAGGAGGGGATCCGCACGGATTTCTCCAGCGTCCTGGACTACGCCTCCTACCTCGGCCTCGACCAGCTGCTCGCCGCGCAGCACCCGCTGAGCCAGCCCGAGCACCCCGACGAGCTGCTCTTCATCGTCCAGCACCAGACCACCGAGCTCTGGTTCAAGCTGGTCCTGCACGAGCTGACCGCGGTGCGCGCGCACTTCGCCGCCGACGAGCCGAGCCGGGCCCGTAAGGCGCTCGCCCGGGTCAAGCACATCTTCCGCACGCTGGCTGAGCAGTGGTCGGTGCTCGCCACCCTGACGCCGAGCGAGTACGCCGAGTTCCGCGGCTTCCTGGGCTCCTCGTCGGGCTTCCAGTCGCACCAGTACCGCTCGGTCGAGTTCATCCTCGGCAACAAGAACGCCGAGATGCTGCCCGTCTTCCACGCGCGGCCCGGGACGCAGGCCTCGCTGGCCCGGCTGCTCGACGAGCCGACCGTGTACGACGAGTTTTTGCGCCACCTCGCGCGGACCGGGCTCGACGTCCCGGCCGCTGTCCTCGAGCGCGACGTCCGCCGGGCGTGGGTCGAGGTGCCCGAGCTGGTCGACGTCTTCGCGGAGGTCTACGGCGACCCCGAGCGGCACTGGGCGGCGTACGCGGTCTGCGAGGACCTGGTCGACCTCGAGGACGCCTTCCAGCTCTGGCGCTTCCGCCACCTGCGCACGGTGCAGCGCACCATCGGCTTCAAGACCGGCACCGGCGGCAGCTCGGGCGTCGACTTCTTGAGGCGGGCGCTCGACCTGACCTTCTTCCCCGAGCTCTACCGCGTGCGGACCCAGATCGGTGCCTGAGCACGCGGTCGCCGACTGCTGGGACGGGGAGCGGCGCGGACCGTCCCTGCTCCGGGTGAGCGACGGCGTCGTGGAGCGGGTCGGGGCGGTGCCTGCGGGCGTACGACCGCAGCCTGTGACGGTGATGCCCGGTGTGGTCGACCGGCACGTCCACCTCGGGCTCGTCGACCTGGCCGACCTGGCGGAGTCGCCCGTGGTCGAGGTGCACGACCTCGGCTGGGAGCCCGAGGCTGCGCTGGGGTGGCGGGGCCGCCCGCCGAGTGGGCTGCAGGTCCGGGTCGCGGGGCCGTTCCACACCGCGCCCGGGGGCTACCCGTCGGGCCGGTCGTGGGCGCCGGAAGCGTCGATCCGCGCCGTCGACGCCCCGGCGGCGGCACGGCGTGCGGTGACGGCGGTCGTCGCGGCCGGGTACGACCTGGTCAAGGTCGCCCTCAATGCCGACATGGCGCTGCTCGACGACGCGACGCTGGCGGCGCTGGTCGCGGCGGCGCACGACGCCGGCCTGCCGGTCGCCGTGCACGCCGAGGGGGAGGGCCAGGTCGCCCGGGCCGTCGAGGTCGGTGCCGACCTGCTCGCCCACGCGCCGTGGACCGAGAGCGTGCCCGACGAGCTGCTGCGTCGCGGCCGGTCGATGACCTGGTGCTCGACCCTGGCCATCCACGACGGTGCGGACCGTGAGCGCGCGCTCGACAACGTACGCCGGTTCCGCGCCCTCGGCGGGCGGGTCGTGTACGGCACCGACGCCGGCAACGGGCCCGCGCCGGCCGGGGTGAACCCGGGCGAGATCCGTGCGTTGGGTGAGGCGGGGCTCGCGGGCGACGAGCTGCTCGTCGCCCTCACCGGGGTGACCGGACCCGGCCCGGTGCCGGTCGACCGGCTGCTCGTGTCGCCACGGCCCCTGCCGACGACCGCCGAGGAGACCATCGCCTGGCTCGCCGACTGCCGGCGCCTCACTGCTGCACCCCTGGAGGAGATTCGTGCCTGACCTGCCTGCCCACCTCCTCGATCAGGCCCGGCGGCTCGACGCCGAGGACCC
Organism: Nocardioides daphniae; assembly: GCF_004777465.1. Classification (NCBI taxonomy): domain Bacteria; kingdom Bacillati; phylum Actinomycetota; class Actinomycetes; order Propionibacteriales; family Nocardioidaceae; genus Nocardioides; species Nocardioides daphniae. The sequence goes on along the minus strand of NZ_CP038462.1, from coordinate 3,429,164 downwards.
GCTGGCCTCCTACCGTGACGCCTTCGTCCTGCCCGACGGCGTGCTGGCCTACCTCGACGGCAACTCGCTCGGCCGCCCGCTGGTGCGGACGCGCGACCGCGTCGGCTCGTTCGTCGCCGAGGAGTGGGGCGCACGCCTGATCCGCTCCTGGGACGAGCGGTGGATGGAGCATCCGCTGGTGCTGGGCGACCAGCTCGGGCGGGTGGTCCTCGGCGCGGCGCCCGGCCAGACCGTCGTCGCCGACTCGACCACGGTGATGCTCTACAAGCTGCTGCGGGCCGCGGTGGACGCCAGCCCCGGGCGTACGGAGGTCGTCGCCGACACCGAGAACTTCCCCACCGACCGCTACATCGTCGACGCGATCGCCGCCGAGCGCGGCCTGACCGTGCGCTGGATCGAGCCCGACCCCGCGGCCGGGGTGACGGTCGAGGAGGTGCGCGCCGCCGTCTCGTCGAGCACCGCGGTCGTCCTGCTCAGCCACGTTGCCTACAAGTCGGCGTACGTCGCCGACCTCCCGGCGATCACCGCCGCCGTCCACGAGGCGGGCGCGCTGGTGCTCTGGGACCTCTGCCACTCGGCGGGCGCGGTCGAGCTCGCCCTGGATGCCGACGGCGTCGACCTGGCGGTGGGGTGCAGCTACAAGTACCTCAACGGCGGGCCGGGCGCGCCTGCGTTCGGCTACGTCGCTGAGCGGCTGCAGGGGCGCCTGGTCCAGCCGATCGCCGGGTGGATGGGTCACGCGGAGCCGTTCGCGATGGGCGGGGCCTACGAGCCGGCGGCCGGCATGCGGCGCTTCATCAGCGGCACCCCGCCGATCGTCGGGATGCTGCCGCTGCAGGACATGCTCGACCTGGTCGAGAAGGCGGGGATGCCGGCGATCCGGGCCAAGTCGGTGCTGCTGACCGACTTCACGATCCGGGTCGCCGAGGAGCTGCTCGCGCCCCACGGCGTCACCGTCGCCTCACCCCGCGACCCCGAGTGCCGGGGCAGCCACGTCCTGCTCGAGCACGACGCGATGCGCGACGTCGTCGCCGGCCTGTGGGAGCGCGGCGTCATCCCCGACTTCCGCCACCCGCGCGGCCTGCGCGCCGGCCTGTCGCCCCTGAGCACGAGCTTCGGCGAGGTGCTGCTCGCGCTCGGCCACGTACGCGAGCTGCTGACCGAGATCTCCACCTGACGCCGCACACCCCCGCGGCCCCACCCAGCGCCCACCGGCGCGGACAGAGAGAAGGCATCCACCATGACCGTCATCGGCGTTCCCCGCGAGGTCAAGAACAACGAGTACAGGGTGGCCATCACCCGCGTCGGCGTGCACGAGCTCGTCTCGCGCGGGCACCAGGTGCTCGTCGAGTCCGGCGCGGGGCTCGGCTCACTGGTCACGGACGAGGAGTACGCAGCCGCCGGCGCCACCCTCGTCACCGACCCGGACGAGGTCTGGGGCTCCGCCGACATGGTGCTCAAGGTCAAGGAGCCCGTCGCCGAGGAGTACCACCGGCTGCGCGAGGACCTGACCCTCTTCACCTACCTGCACCTGGCCGCCGACAAGCCGCTCACCGAGGCGCTCATCCACAGCAAGGTCACCGCGATCGCGTACGAGACCGTCCAGCTCCCCTCCGGCTCGCTGCCGCTGCTCTACCCGATGTCGGAGGTGGCCGGCTGCCTGGCGCCGCAGGTGGGGGCGCACGCGCTGCTCAAGGCCGAGGGCGGGCGCGGCGTGCTCATGGGCGGCGTCGGTGGTGTCGCCAACGCCAAGGTGGTCATCATCGGCGCCGGCGTCTCCGGGCAGAACGCCGCCAACATCGCGCTCGGCATGGGTGCCGACGTCACCCTGCTCGACACCGACCTCGACAAGCTGCGGATGTCGTTCTGGCGCTACGACAACCGGGTCCACGGGCTGGCCTCGTCCAAGCTGGTGATCGAGGACCAGGTCCGCGAGGCCGACCTGGTCATCGGTGCCGTGTTGATCCCCGGCGCCGCCGCACCCAAGCTGGTCAGCAACGACCTGGTGGCCCAGATGAAGCCCGGCTCCGTGCTGGTCGACATCGCGATCGACCAGAGCGGCTGCTTCGAGGACTCCCGCCCGACCACCCACGATGACCCGACCTTCCAGGTGCACGGCTCGACCTTCTACTGCGTGGCCAACATGCCCGGCGCCGTGCCCAACACCTCGACGTACGCCCTGACGAACGCGACCCTGCCGTACGCCGTGGCGGTGGCCGACCAGGGCTGGCGCGGCGCGCTACGGGCGGACGCGAGTCTGGCCCGTGGCCTCAGCACCCACGCCGGCCTGCTGACCAGCGCGCCGGTCGGAGAGGCGCTGGGGCTGGAGTCGGTGGGGCACGAGGAGGTGCTGGCGCAGACCTGAGGCTCAGGAAGTGAGAGATGGCGGAAGGTTCAGGTCACCAGGTGACCCGAACCTTCCGCCATCCCGCTGTGCGGCTCAGTAGTAGCGGCTCAGTAGTAGCGGCTCAGTAGTACCAGGGGTAGGGGCTCCAGTCGGGCTCACGCTTCTCGACGAACTGGTCGCGGCCCTCCTGCGCCTCGTCCGTCATGTACGCCAGGCGCGTGGTCTCGCCGGCGAAGAGCTGCTGGCCGACCAGGCCGTCGTCGAGCAGGTTGAACGAGTACTTGAGCATGCGCTGGGCGGTCGGCGACTTGCCGTTGATCTTGGCGCCCCACTCCAGCGCGACCTTCTCCAGGTCGGCGTGGTCGACGACCTTGTTGACCGCGCCCATGCGGTGCATCGTCTCGGCGTCGTACGCGTCGCCGAGGAAGAAGATCTCGCGGGCGAACTTCTGACCCACCTGGCGCGCCAGGTAGGCCGAGCCGTAACCGCCGTCGAAGGAGCCCACGTCGGCGTCGGTCTGCTTGAAGACCGCGTGCTCGCGGCTCGCGATGGTCAGGTCGGCCACGGCGTGCAGCGAGTGGCCGCCGCCGGCGGCCCAGCCGGGCACCACGCAGATGACGACCTTGGGCATGAAGCGGATCAGGCGCTGCGCCTCGAGCACGTGCAGCCGCGCCAGCTTGGCCTTGTCGATCGGGGACGGGGCCTCGGCGCCGGTGTCGTCCGCGCCGATCTCCTTGTCCTCGTACTGGTAGCCCGCCTTGCCGCGGATGCGCTGGTCGCCACCGGAGCAGAACGAGTACTTGCCCGACTTCGCCGACGGCCCGTTGCCGGTGAGTAGGACGCAGCCCACGTCGGCCGACGTACGCGCGTGCTCAAGGGTCGCGATCAGCTCGTCGACCGTGTGCGGCCGGAAGGCGTTGAGCACGTCCGGGCGGTCGAACGCGATGCGGACCGTCCCGTGCGCCTTCGCCCGGTGGTAGGTCATGTCGGTCAGGCCCTCGAACCCGGGAACCACGTCCCAGGCGTCGGGGTCGAACGTGTCGCTCACTCCGTCGATCGCACTCATGGCGGCAGGCTATCGGGCCGGCGCGCGTCGGGACGGGGCGGGGAATGGCCGCGGTCACGCGCGGGTTGCCCCCACATGGCACTCGAAGGAACCTATGTCCCGTCCAACGCCCAGTGGGTCCGTGACCAGGTCGCTGAGTACGAGGCGTCCGGCGGCACCCGGGCCACCACCTTGCCCGGCACCGACGACCCCGTCGTGGTGATCACCTCGCGCGGCGCCAAGTCGGGCAACCTCCGCAAGAACCCGGTGATGCGCGTCGAGCGCGACGGCAAGTACCTGGCCGTGGCGTCGTACGGCGGAGGCCCGAAGAACCCGTCCTGGTACGCCAACTTCGTGGCGCACCCCGAGGTCGACCTGCAGGACGGCCCCGAGAAGCACACCTACTCCGTGCGACTGCTCGAGGGCGAGGAGCGCGCCGACTGGTGGGAGCACGCCGTCGCCACGTGGTCGACCTACGGCGAGTACCAGAAGAAGACCGACCGGGAGATCCCGCTCTTCCTGCTCGAGCGCGTCTGAGCGAAACGTCGACCAAAGGTCGCGTGAGGAGTCCGTTTCAGACCCTCATCGGCACCTTTGGTCGACGTTCCACACGTCGTCAGGCAGGCACCCGCGCGGCCAGCCCCAGCAGCGCGTCCGCCGCAGCCGCCTTGCCCCCGCACGAGGCGAGGTCGGCGGCCATCGACTGCGACCCGGCCCGCAGCGACTCGTCGTGCAACGCCTGGTCGACAGCCGCCCGCAGGGCCTCCGCCCTGACCCGGGCAAACTTCACCCGTACGCCCGCCCCGGCCCGCACCACCTGGTCGGCGATCACCGGCTGGTCGTCGCGGATCGGCGCCACCACCAGCGGCAACCCGTTCGACAGCGACTCGCACACCGTGTTGTGGCCGCCGTGCGACACCACGGCCGCCGCGCGGCGCAGCACCGCCAGCTGTGGCACCCGCTCGCGCACGACCACGTTGGCCGGCGCGTCGGGCACGAGCGCCGGAGGCGCCACGAAGATCCCCTGCCACGGCTGGTCGGCGAAGGCCTCGGCGGCCACCTGCCAGAACCGGGTCCCCGACTCCGCGCTCAGCGTGCCCAGCGAGACCAGCACCAGCGGCTTCTCGGGGTCGACCAGGCTCCAGTCGAAGTCGTCGACCTCGTCGCGGTCCAGGCCCGACGGGCCGACGTACGCCACGGGCACCGACCCGCTGACGCTCTCCAGCCCGTCGCCGACCAGCGCGCTGGACGTGTAGGCGAGCACCAGGTGCTCCGACAGCCGCAGGTCGCCGGCCTCGGCCACCTCGGGCGCGACCCCGTGGTCGACCTGCAGCTCGACCCGGGTGCGGTGGAAGGTCTCGGCGACCTTCGGCAGCCCGGCCAGCGGGTCGACCATCTCGGCTGACGTGGTCGCCGACGTCGCCCACACCAGGCCACGCCGCCGCGCCACGACCGCGCCCGCCCACGTCTGCTGGTCACTCACCAGCACGTCGGGGGCGAAGTCGGTGACGGCCTGGTCGACGCCCTCGAGCATCACCAGGCACATGGGGATCAGCGCCTCCTCCATGAGGAACTTGTACGCCGCCGCGCCCCGCAGGTCGGACCGGAGCACGTTGCGCTCGGCCACCACTGCCGCCCACTCCTCCGAGCCCGCCGGGATGAACCGGCCCCACTCGGGCAGCATCGCCCGGAGCTGGCCGGGCAGGCCCGCCCACGCGACCTCGTGGCCGCGCCGGGTCAGCTCCGCCGCGACCGGGATGGTCGGGTTGACGTGTCCGGCGAAGGGCGGGACGACGAAGAGGAAGCGCGCCACGCTCAGACCACGCGTCGTACGGGGACGGCCCGCTCGTCGAGCAGGTGCCTGTTCTCCGCCGCCATCTGGTTGAGCACCTCCATCGCCTCGGGGGCACCCATCGTGCCGAGCGCGCCCTCGCGGCTGGCGACGTCGACGTGCTCGACGACGAAGTCGGTGCCGACGTGGGTGTTGAGCCACGCGAAGGCGCGCGACTTGATGAGCGCGGCGTTCTCGATGAGCAGTGAGTGGCTCGCGTTCTCGACGACCTCGAGGGTGCAGTGCGGCACCTTCGCCTCGAGCTCACGGGCCCGGTCGAGGATGTCGGACTCCGAGCCGTAGATCGCGAAGACTGGGCACTGGATCTCGTCGAGCCAGTCGATCGGCGTCTCGGTCTTCAGGTCCTCGATCAGCGACGTGCCGAAGAAGAGCTTCTCGGTGCGCTTCGCCAGGCGCGACGTCTTCCGGTCGGCCTCGGTGGCGAGGTACTCGCGTACGGCCACCTCGTCGAGCCCGAAGGCGGCCAGCGCCAGGGTGCCGGCCATGTGCTCGCCCCAGCCGGGCACCGAGAAGTGCGCCTCGATCAGGAAGAGGCTGGCCACCTTCTCGGGGTGCTGCTTGGCCAGCGCCAGCCCCACGACGCAGCCGAAGGAGTTGCCGAAGAAGTGGATCGGCTCGTCGATCTCCCACGCCTCGAGCAGGCCCAGCAGGTCGGCGACGTGGTCGGCGACGTGGTAGCCGGAGTCGGCGATCTCGGTACGCCCGTGGCCGCGGAGGTCGACCAGGTGCGCGTCGACCTGCTGCGCCATCGGGTGGCCGAGCGTGTAGAACCAGCTCGACAGGTTGTCGATGACCAGCCCGTGGAGCATCACGACCTTGGGCCGCTTGGCGCCGCTGTCGTCGACGCCGCCGCCGAGGACCTGCACGTGGAACTTCAGTCCGTTGGACTCGATGTAGGGCACGGCTCAGGCCTCCAGTGACGCGACGACGAAGTCGACGACCTGGCCGGCGGTCAGCGAGACCACCTGGTCGAGCTCCATGCCCGACATCCAGGTCACGAAGTCGACCTTCTCGCCGTAGGTGTTGAGGAGCTCCTCGGCGAGCGCGACGAACTCGATGCTCTCCAGCTGGAGGTCGTCGCTGAACGAGGTCTCCATCTCCAGGGGGCCGTCCATGAGGAGGTCGTCACCGACCACCTCGAGCAGGATGCGCTCGAGGTCGGCCAGCACGGACTCCCGGGTGACGGTGACGGGTGCGGGGGTCTCAGCCATGGCGTGGCTCGAGGTCTGTCCAGGCAACGATGTACTCCTCCGGTGCGGCAGCGTCGGACGACGCCGTGGTGGTGCTGGGATCTGTGGTGGTGGGGAAGACGCTGGTGGTCGCGATCCAGCGCTCGCCGACGCGCAGCGCGACCTCGCCGTCGGCCTGCGCGACCTCGGCGACCACGAAGTCGCGGGGACGCCCCTGGAGCCCGGTGCCGAGCGCCTTCGCCGCGGCCTCCTTCGCGGCCCACCACCGCGTCAGCTCGCGGTCGCGGTCGCGGCCGGTGAGGGCGCCGAAGTGGTGGTCGAAGAGGTCGAGCTCGGGCTGGGCCATGGCGGTGCTGGCGAACTGGTCGCCGCGGGTGTCGACGCGCTCCACGTCGATGCCGACGTCGACCCCGTCGGCGGCGATCGCGACGCCGAGGCCCACCGGCGCCCCCCGGCCGCCGAGGGTGTGGCCGATCGAGATCCGGAGGTCACCGAGCCCCGGCGTGCCGGCGACGTCCTGGCCCGGGAGCAGGACGTGCGGACGACCGGAGTCGGCGTTCTCGATCCCGAGCTCAGCGGGAAGACCGAGGACCGTCCGGCGGCGTACAGGCGCGCCCGCACGGCGTCCTTCGCGGCGATCCTCCCGAGCAGGCGCGTGCGCTGCGCCCGCGGGTTGAGGCCCATGTGGGTGGCCCGCTCCGCCTGGTTGAGGAAGCGGCGCATCACGACCTCGCGCGACGCCGAGTCGGGCCAGCCCTCGACGACCAGGAACCAGCCGCTGGGCTGGGGCAGCGCGAGCAGGTGGTCGCCGGGCTCGCGCAGCATCATGAAGAGGCGGTCGTCGCTCTGGAAGCGACGGTCCTCCCACCCCTCGATGCGGCACCACACCCGGCCGTCGACGGTGAGCTCGAGGTCGGCGCGCACGTGCGTCTCCTCCAGCGCGGTGCAGGTGACCACGCACCGGACCACGGTGCCGGGCTCGGGGTGCGGCCCGAAGAAGGCGAAGCGGTCGACCGAGGTCGGCAGGACGAGCCGGTCCTTGTCGGCGCGGGCCGCGACCCAGATGCCGAAGAGCTGGCCGGCGTTGTCGAGCAGCGACCCGGGGAACGGCTTGGTCTCCAGGTGGCCGGCGACCCCGTCGGTGCCGAAGGCCTCGACGGAGGCGATGCCCTGGTAGGCGGGCCCGTGGAAGAGATGGCCGTCGGCGTAGATCTGCTCGACGGTCCACTCCCGGGGGATCTCGCCGGTGATCCGGGTCGGGCGGGCGCGGGGGCCTGCGGGTGCTCGGCGGCCAGGCGTACGACGGCCCGGGTGTGGCCGTCGATCGATGCCTTGACGCACCAGCTCCCGGGTCCGGCGGCTGTGCTGGCCTCGGCGTCCAGGGTGGCCCGGACGGTGACCGTGGCGGCGGGCTCGACGGCCAGCCACTTGAAGGCCCTGACCTGCTCGACCGCGACGACGACGCTGCCGGGCACCAGCTTCTGCGCCTCGTCGGCGAGCATCTCGATCAGGGCGGTCATCGGGACCAGCGGGAACCGGTCCTCCAGGCACTCCCAGCCCTCAGGCTGGGGGTAGAAGGCGTGATCGCCCCACCACGGTTGCGCCGCGACCGAGAGCTCGAGGACGGTCTCGGACTCCTGCGCGGTCGGGGTGAGGACGCGTGCCGGGGCCTGCTGCACGTGCCTGGTCGCGACGGGGCGCGTGGCCGGGCGCGCGGCTCGGCGGACGGCTGGGCGGACGGCGCTGCCGGCCGCTGCGACGACCTGCTGCGCGGCCTGGGTCGCGTCGCGCACCAGCGCCTGGAACTCGCTGGCGAACGGCGAGGTGGTGGGCGTCGGCGCCGGCAGCTCCGGTGCGGTGCCCGGGGCGGTGACGCCCGAGGGGGCCTGGGGAGCCAGCGGCGTCAGGTCGCGGACCAGCGTCGACCCCAGGCGTACGGGCATGCCCGCGCGCGGTGACGGGCGTACGTCGTCGCGCGGCGCCCCCTCGACCGTGCGGCCACTGCGGTCCTTGGGGTCCCTGCGGCCACTGCGGTCACCGTGGCCGAGCGGGGCCAGGTCGACGTCGTAGCCGGCGCTCCACAGCGCCGCCGCCACTCGTCGCAGCTGCCCCACGCTCGAGTGCGACGACCGGGCGCCGGGTGCCGGCAGGGCCGAGACAGTGAGCACGTCCTCGCCGCGTAAGGTGTCGTCGAGGAAGCCGTTGAGGCTGCCCGAGCCGACCTGGACGAAGGCCCGGACGCCGCGCGCGTGGAGCTTCAGCGTGAGCTCGCGGAAGCGGACCGGCTCGAGCAGGTGCCGGGTCGCGAGGGCCTGGATCGAGGCCTCGTCGTCGGGGTAGGGCTCGAGTGTGGTGGCCGACCAGAGCGGCACCGCGGCCGGGCTCATCGGCAGGGTGCGGAAGAGCTGGAGCAGCCCGTCGACGTAGGGCGCGAAGAGCGGCGAGTGGAAGCCGGAGCGGAAGGGCATCTCCTGGGCCATCACCCTGCGCTCCTTGGCGCGGGCGAGCAGCTCGGGCACGGCCGCCTGCGGCGCGCAGACGATCGACTGGCGTGGGCAGTTGTCGTGGCTCACGTGGGCGTCGGCGACCCCGTCGATGATCTCGCCGGCCACCTCGACCCCGCAGCCCAGCGCCACGAAGACGACGTCGGGAAACTCCATCACGCCCGGCCGCAGCCCGGCCAGCATGGTGTGGACGTGCTCGTAGGGGATCATCCCGCTGACCACGTGGCCGGTCCACTCGCCCAGGCTGTGGCCGGCGATCTGGTCGGGGCGGACCCCGATCGCGGCCAGCGCGTCGGCGAGGAAGTGGCCGACCTCGGTGATGCCGATGCCCTGGCCCTGGACCCCGTCGGCGGCCGACGCGGTGCTGATCCACGGCAGGCCGAGGAGCTCGGCGAGGTCGTCGACCTGCGGGTCGAACTCGGGCTCGACGCCCGGGAAGAGGAAGCAGACCTCGCCGTCGCGCAGCAGGCCCGTCGGGTCGAACCAGACGTCGTTGCGGCCGCGGAAGGCGGTGCCGCGGGCAAGCACCTTGCGGGCGAGGGTGAGGCGGCGCTCGTCGGGGTTGACGACGGCCAGGCGGGCGGGGCCGGCGTCGGCGGGCGGTACGACGGTGGTCGCGGTGCGCCCGCTGGCGGTGAGCTCGTCGAGCTGGCGCAGCAGGTCGATCGCGTCGGTGCCGGCGAGCAGGATGATCTCCTCGTCGGCGGTCGGGGCGGGCGCGGGCCGCTCGCCGGACGCCGTCGTCAGCGTCGCCCCCGGGCCACCCTCGTGATCGCGTCCCGGGGCCTCCGAGAGCACCACGTGGGCGTTGATCCCGCCGAAGCCGAAGGCGTTGACGCCGGCCAGCCGTTCGCCGTCGCCCTCCCACGGCTCGGCCTGGGACAGCAGCCGGAAGCGCGTCGACTCCACGTCGGCGTGCGGCTCCTCGGCGTGCAGGGTCGGGGGGAGCACGCGGTGGTGCAGCGCGAGCGCTGCCTTGATCATCCCGGCGGCGCCGGCGGCCGGCATGGCATGACCGATGTTGGACTTCACCGACCCGAGCACCGCGCGGGGGCCGGAGGCGGGGTCGTACGCCCCGAAGAAACTGCGCAGGGTGGCGAGCTCGGTGCGGTCGCCGAGCGGGGTCGCGGTGCCGTGGGCCTCGACCAGCCCGACGTCGCGCGGGTCGAGCCCGGCCGCCTGCCAGGCAGCGGTGACGGCCTGGACCTGCCCCTCGAGGCGCGGGCTCATCGGCGAGGAGCCGCGCCCGTCGCTGGCCACGCCGGTGCCGCGGATCACCGCGTAGACCCGGTCGCCGTCGCGCTCGGCGTCGGCCAGGCGACGCAGCGCCATCAGGCCGGTGCCCTCCCCGATCAGCACACCGTCGGCGGCGTCGGAGAAGGGGCGGATCCCGCCGCTGGGCGACAGCGCGCGCAACTGGGAGAAGACGCTCCACAACGTCAGGTCGTGGCAGTGGTGCACGCCGCCGGCCAGCACCAGGTCGCTGCGGCCCGAGCGCAGCAGGTCGACGGCCTGCTCGACGGCGATCAGCGAGCTCGCGCACGCGGCGTCGACCGTGTAGGCCGGCCCCTGGAAGTCAAAGCGGTTGGCGATCCGCGAGGCCGCCAGGTTGGGCACCAGGCCGATCGCGCCCTCGGGACGCTCCGGGCCCAGGGAGTCCTGGAACTGCGACTTCACCCGGTCGAGCTGCGCCTCGGTGATGCCGGGGACCACGCTGCGCAGCACCTCGACGACCTGCTGCGCCGTGCGTACGCGCTGGTCGAGGCGGGCGATCCCGTCACCCAGGTAGCCACCGCGACCGATCAGCACCGCCACCTTGCTCGGGTCGACGTCCTCGTGGACGTCGCCGGCGTCGGCCAGGCAGGCCGCCGCGGCGCCGAGGGCGAGCAGCTGGTCGGGCTCACAGCCCTCCATGGCCACCGGCATGATTCCGAAGGCCAGCGGGTCGAAGGTCGCGACGTCGTCGACGAAGCCCCCGCGCCGGGTGTAGAAGCGGTCCGCCGACTTGGCGTCGGCGTCGAAGAAGACCGGGTCCCAGCGACTGGCGGGGGCGTCGGTGATCGAGTCGACCCCGTCGACGACGTTGCGCCAGAAGGTGGCCGCGTCGCCGGCGCCCGGGAACACCCCGGCGACGCCCACGATGGCGACGTCGTCGGGGCGGGGGCCCTGGTCGAGGGTGCGGCGGCGGGTCATGGGGCGAGCGTCCCCTGGCGGATCCGGGCCCCAGCACCGGCCGGGCGGGCCGGCGGAGCGGGCGCGAAGGCGTCGGGGCTGCCGGCCATCACCACGACCTGCGAGGCGCCGCCGGGGCGGGCGACCTCCTGCAGCAGCGCTCGTACGCCGTCGGCGGGCGGCAGCATGCCGATGCCGCGCCGTGCGTACTCCCGCTCGAGCTCGGGCGACACCATGCCGCCACCGGCCCACGGGCCCCAGTCCAGCGACAGGACGCGGCAGCCGTGGCGGCCGTCGTGGGCGTGGGCGAGCGTGTCGAGGGCGTCGTTGGCGGCCGCGTAGTCGACCTGCCCCTTGTTGCCGAAGACGCCGCTGATCGAGCCGAAAAGCACGACGAAGCGGATGCCCAGGTGCTGGCGCTCGAGGATCGCCCGGGCGGAGTCGACCTTGGTGCCGAAGACCCGGTCGAAGCCGTCGGCGGTCTTGTCGCGGACCAAGCGGTCGTCGAGCACGCCGGCGCCGTGGATGACGCCGTCGAGACGGCCGAAGGTCGCGTGCAGCGCGTCGAGCAGCGCACCGAACCCGGGGGAGCGGACGTCCATGGCGACGTACTCGGCGTCGGCGCCGAGCTCACGCAGCCGCTCCAGCGTGCCGATCACCTCGCGGGAGGCGAGCACCTCGGAGCAGGCGCGCTCGACCTCGGCCGGCGTGCGCACCTCGCCGAGGTCGAGGAGGCGGCGGCGCAGCTCGGGCAGCGTACGGGCGTCGGCGAGGCGCGGGTCCTCGGCCTCGGTCGGGTAGGGCGAGCGGCCGACCAGGACCAGACGGCACCGGGCCGCGCGGGCCACTCCCTCGGCGATCCGGGCGGTGATGCCGCGGGCTCCGCCGGTGAGCACGACGACCGACTCCGGGGTCAGGTCGAGCGCTGCGACCTGCTCCTCGAGGCGACGGACCTCGCCCGCGACCCGGGTGGTGCGCAGGCCGCCGGCCCACGACAGCGCCGCGGGGGCGTCCACGTCGAGCAGCTCGTCGACCACGGCAGCGGCCAGCGGGGCGAGGTCACCGACGAGGTCGTCGGCGTCGATCTCGACCGAGCGCAGCACCCGGTCGGCGTACTCGCGGGCCAGGGAGCGGAACATCCCCGGCAGGCCCGTCGGGGTGCCGCTCGCGTCGACCCGCTCGGGGTCGGCGTGGAGGGCGACGCCGACGGCGAGGATCCGGCCGGCCCGGCCCAGGAGGGCCGGCTGGACCGTGCCGAAGACGGTGCGGGCGTCGACGCGGGGGTCACCTGCGGTGGCGCCCAGGTCGAGCAGGACGTCGACCTGGGCGAGCAGCTCCTGGTGCTCGTGCGCGTCGGTGTGGCGTACGCGGACCACCTGGGCGCCGCGGTCGGAGAGTGTCGACTCGACCTCGTCGGTGAGGGTGGCGTGGCCCTCGACCAGGGCGACGGTCGCGCCGGACAGGTCGCCCAGGGCCATGGTCGGGCCGAGCGGCTCGACGACGACCTCGAAGAGGGCCGTGGGCAGGACCAGCTCCTCGGCGGGGGCAGTTGCCTGGGTGGGAGTCGACGGGGCGGTGGCAGCGGGGGGCGCGACAGGAGCCGGGGCCGCGGGGGCGCTCGTACCGGACTGCGCCTCGATCCAGTCGACGATCGCCCGCAGGGTCTTGTGGCGGGAGAGCTCCTCGACGACGTCGTCGGCGAGGGTGCCGCCGGTGCCGAGGCCGATGCGTTCGGCGAGCTCGCCGACGATCTCGATGCGCTTGATGGAGTCGATGGAGAGGTCGGCCTCGAGGTCGAGGTCGGGCTCGAGCATGTCGATGGGGTAGCCGGTGCGCTCGGAGACGACCTCCTGCACGGCCACCATCAGGTCGACGGCGAGCACGGCGGGGGGAGCTGCGGCGGCGGGTGCCCCGGCGGCCGAGACCGCGGCAGGTGCCTCGGCTGCCGGGGCAGGGTGGCCGGCGCGCCGACCTGGGCGGTGACCCAGTCGACGATCGCCCGCAGGGTCTTGTGGCGGGAGAGCTCCTCGACGACGTCGTCGGCGAGGGTGCCGCCGGTGCCGAGGCCGATGCGCTCGGCGAGCTCGCCGACGATCTCGATGCGCTTGATGGAGTCGATGGAGAGGTCGGCCTCGAGGTCGAGGTCGGGCTCGAGCATGTCGACGGGGTAGCCGGTGCGCTCGGAGACGACGGCCTGGACCTCGGCCATGTAGTCGAGGGCCGGGGCTGCGGCAGGGGCGACGGGCACGATCGGGGCGGCGGGCGTCATCGCGAGCGGCTGCTGGGCCGACCGCTCGTGATCACGTTGCGGAGTCGGCTCTGCGGACGTCATCACGAGCGGCTGCTGGGCCGACCCCTCGTGATGACGCTGCCTTGCGGGGGCGGCGACAACGGGCGCGGCGACGGGCGCAGCAGCGGGCGCGCCCAGGTAGCGCAGCAGCACGTCGCGCTCGGCGGCCACGACCTGGCGCATCGAGCGCAGGTACTCGTGGACCACGGCGTCGGCACCGGACCCGGCGAAGGTGGGGGCGTCCATGGCGTGGCCGGACGTGTCCGCGTCGTAGGCAGTCATGTGGAGTCCTTCCTCGTCGCTGGCGACGGCACTGCTGGTGAGGACGGGGTCCGCGACCGGCGCGGGAGCGGCGGCCGCCAGCGCCGGCATGGTCCCGGCGGGCTGAAAGCTGTTGGGCAGCACGGTGCCGTCGGCGCGACGTACGAAGGCGCCGTCGATGGTCCAGCCGGGGGCCTTGAGCGGCCACGTACGCAGGTCGACGGCGTCGGCGCGACCGGCGAAGAGGCTGGACTCGTCGACCTCGACGCCCAGCAGCGCGAGCTGGGCGACGGCCTCGAGGAAGCGTCGTACGCCGGGCTCACCGGGCACCTCGGTGGCGACCACGGTGTGCGAGCGGTCGCCCAGGATCTTCGCGACCTGGCCCGACAGGACGCGGCCGGGGCCGGCCTCGACGAAGGTGCGGACGCCGGCGGCGTACATCGACTCGACCTGGTCGACGAAACGGACGCCCTCGGCGACCTGGTCGGCGAGCAGCGCGCGGACGGCGGCGGGGTCGCTCGGGTACGGCTCGGCGGTGCTGTTCGACCAGACCGGGAAGGCAGGGGCGGAGACCTCGACCTCGGCCAGGCGCTCGGCCAGGATCGTCGACGCCTCGGCGACCAGCGGCGAGTGGAAGGCGCACGCGACCGGGATCAGGGTGGCGCGTACGCCGTCGGCCTCCAGCGCCTCGACGCACGCGCGCACCGACGAGGTCGGGCCGGAGACGACGACCTGCCGGGGGGCGTTGTGGTTGGCGACCACGACGTCGGGCCAGGCGGCGATCCGCTCGGTGACCTCGGGCAGCGTCAGCGAGACGGCGGCCATGGTGCCGGGGTCACCGCCCGAGCGCTCGACCGCGGTCAGCACGGCGCGACCGCGGGCCGCGCTCAGCGACAGCAGAGTGGCGTCGTCGAAGGAGCCGGCGGCGGCCAGCGCGGCGAGCTCGCCGTAGGAGTGGCCCGCGGCGACGTCGGGGGTGATCCCGACCCGGCCGAGAAGGCGGGTCATCGCCACGGCGGCGATGCCGAGCGTGGGCTGGGCGACGTCGGTGGAGGTGATCGCGGCCTGCTGGGCGGCGCGCTGCTCCTTGGTGAAGGCGGTCGGCGGGAACATCGGCCCCGCCCACTCGGCTCCCTCACGCAGCAGGTCGTCGAGACCGCCGAAGGTGACGAAGAGGTCGTTGAGCATGCCCGGACGCTGGCTGCCCTGACCCGGGTAGAGGAAGGCGACCTGACCGCGCTCGGCGGCGTCGGTCGCGGCGAAGCCACGCGCCTCGGCCTCGTCCAGGCGGCGCAGCACCTCGGCGAACGAGGAGGCGACGAACGCTGCCCGCACCGGGCCGCGGCCCTGGCGCGAGACCGCCCAGGCGAGGTCACGCAGCCGGTGGCGCTGGGCGCCCGGGTCGCTCTCGGCGACGGCGGCCACGGTCGTACGCAGCCCGGCGACGGCCTTGGCGGCGTCGGCCTCGGTCGCGCCGCGGACGACGAAGAGCTCGGCCGGCCACTGGGTGAGGCTGTGGGCGGGGCGGTCGCCCGCGTCGTAGGAGGAGACCACCGCGTGGAAGTTGGTGCCGCCGAAGCCGAAGGCGCTGACGCCGGCACGGCGGGTCTCCGCGGCCCAGGGGCGGGCCTTGTCGTGGAAGCGGAAGGGACTGGCCTCGGGGTCGTAGTACGGGTTGGGGTCGACCAGGTTGATGGTCGGCGGCAGCACGCCGTGGTGCACGGCCTTGGCGACCTTGATCAGCCCGGCGAGCCCGGCCGCGCACTTGGTGTGGCCTATCTGCGACTTCACCGAGCCGAGCACGACCGAGCCGGCCTCGACGTCAGCCTCGGCGAACAGCTCGGTGAGGGTGGCCATCTCGGTGCGGTCGCCGACGACGGTGCCGGTGCCGTGGGCCTCGACCAGCCCGACCTCGTGGAGGTCGACGCCGGAGGCCTCGAGCGCCCGGACGACCGCCCGCTGCTGGCCCTCCTTGCGGGGCGCGGTGAGGCCGAGGTGGCGGCCGTCGGAGGAGCCGGCGACGGCGTCGATGACCGCGTAGATCCGGTCGCCGTCGCGCTCGGCGTCGACGCGGCGCTTGAGCACGACCGCGGCGATGCCCTCACCCAGCGCGATGCCGTCGGCGTCGGCGTCGAAGGTGCGGCAACGTCCGGTCGGCGACAGGGCGTGCACCGACGAGAACATCAGGTAGTCGTTGAGGCCGTTGTGCAGGTCGGCGCCACCGGCGATGACCAGGTCGGAGGTGCCGGTACGCAGCTCCTTGCAGGCCGCGTCGAGGGCGGCGAGCGACGAGCCGCAGGCGGCGTCGACGGTGTAGTTGACCCCGCCGAGGTCGAGGCGGTTGGCGATGCGGCCGGCGATCACGTTGGCGAGCACACCGGGGAAGGAGTCCTCGGTGAGCGTCGGCAGCCAGTCCTGGAGCTCGTCGGGCACCTCGCCGAGCAGCTGCGGCAGGAAGGCGCGTACGCCGTACATGCCGCCGAGCTCGTTGCCGGACTCGGCGCCGAAGACCACCGAGGCGCGCTCGCGGTCGAAGTCGCGGGTGGCGTAGCCGGCGTCGGCCAGGGCGCGGGCGGCGACCTCCAGGCTGAGCAGCTGGACCGGCTCGATCGCGGCGAGCGAGGCCGGCGGGATGCCGTAGGCCAGCGGGTCGAAGCCGACGGCCTCGATGAAGCCGCCCCACTTCGACGGGGTCTTGTGGCCGGCGCTGCGGCCGGTGGCCTCCGCGTCGTAGTAGAGGTCGGCCTCCCAGCGGTCGGCCGGCACCTCGGTGACGTGGTCGGTGCCGGCGACGACGTTGGCCCAGAACTGCTCGGCGCCGACCGCGCCGGGGAAGAACGACTCCATGCCGACGATCGCGATGTCGAACGGGTCGGCCTCGGGGGCCGCTGCGGCCTCGGTCTCCATGCCGGGCAGCTGCCAGGCGGCGCTGCCGGCGCTGACCTCGGCGTGCAGGTCGGCCACGGTGGTGACTTCGTGGCGCAGGGTGGCGACCTCGCCGATCATGTACATGCCCTCGGCGCGCTGCTGCTCCACGTCGACCGGCTCCAGGCCGGACTCGCCGCGGGTCAGCCCCTTCGAGGCGATCCGCAGGCGGCCCAGGTTGAGCTGCTCGAGCTCGGCCCAGCGCTCCTTGGCGTCGACGCCGGCAGCGACCAGCTCGTCACGGCGGGCGGCGAAGGCGCGTACGAAGTCGGTCTCCACGCAGCGGGTGGCGTGGCCCGGGGCGGTCTCGACCAGCACGGTGGTGTCGCACGCGACGGCCACCTCCTGGAAGGCCGGCTGGATCGCCTCGGCGGCGACGGCCTCGGTGGTGAAGAGGTAGGCGGTGCCCATCAGGACGCCGACCTGGGCGCCCTTCGCGGCGAGCGGCGCGAGCGCGGCGCCGGCCATTGCGGCCGAGCGGGCGTCGTGGATGCCGCCGGCGAGCAGGACGCGCAGGTTCTCCGGGTCCTCGACCGCCATCAGGCGCTCGATCTGCGCCTCCCACAGAGCGAAGCTGGAGCGCGGGCCCACGTGGCCGCCGCACTCACGGCCCTCGAAGACGAAGGCGCGGGCGCCGTCGGCGAGGAAACGGTCGAGCAGCCCCGGCGAGGGGACGTGCAGGTACGACGCGATGCCGGCCGCGTCGAGCGCTGCGGACTGCGACGGGCGACCGCCCGCGACGAGCGCGAAGGGCGGCGCGACCTCGTGGACCACGGCCAGCTGCTCGGTGAGCAGCTCCGGCGGGGCGAAGCCGAGCAGGCCGACGCCCCACGGCCTGTCGCCGAGCAGCTCCTTGGTCTCGGTGAGCAGCGCGCGGACCTCGTGGGCCGGCAGCAGGGCGAGCGCCAGGAAGGGCAGGCCGCCGCCGGTGGCCACCGCGTCGGCGAACCCTGCACGGTCGCTCACCCGGGTCATCGGGCCCTGGGCGATCGGGTACGTCGTGCCGTGCGCGACGCTCACGCCGGCGCCGGGCGCCAGCGGGGGAGCCGTCGCCGCCGCGGCGAGGTGCTCGGTGATCGAGGTGGTGATCCCCTGGACCACCCCACCGACGGTCACGAAGCGCTCGGCCAGCCCCGCAGCGGTGGCGCTGTCCTGGCCGAAGGGCACCAGGTGGGTCGTGATCGAGGCCCCGAGCCGGCCGACGAGCTCGTCGGTGCCGGTCTCCTCGCTGACCTGCGCCGACGGCAGGTCGGGGCGGGTGAAGAAGCGGACGCCGTTGACCACACGGGTCTCGCTGCCGTCCATCGCGGTCAGGGCGGTGCGGGTCGCGGCGTCGAACAGGGACTCGCGCGTCAGGCCCAGCTGGGTGTCGAGCACGACCCCGGCGCCACCGCCGGCGACCACGGCCGCCGCGGTGTGCAGGCCGATGCCGCCGCGCAACCAGACCGGCAGCCCGAGGTCGAGCGTCTGCTGGAGCAGGATGAAGGCCTCGGTCTCGCCGACCCGGCCACCGGCCTCGCAGCCCGAGGCGAGCAGTCCGTCGAAGCCGGCGTCGCGGGCCGCGAGGGCCTCCGCGCGGCTGGTGACCTGGGCGATGAGGCGCCGACCGGGGGCAGTCCACCGGGCGACGACCTCAGCCGGTGCGCCGCGGCCGGCCAGCTCGAGCACGACGACCGCGGCGGCGACCTGCTCGGCCGCGGCGTCCAGCGCAGGGCCCGGACGGAGCCAGGCGTCGAGCGCGCGGCGACGGGTCAGCTCGGCGTGCGCACGGGCGTACGCGGTGGGGGTGGGGGCGTCGAGGAGCCCGGTGCCGCCGGCACGCAGCGCGGCTGCGACGAGCGCGGGGTTGGGTTGGCCGGTGGGGTCGGCGGCGACCACCGTCTCCGATCCTGCGGGCAGGGTCGAGCTGGCGCACTGCGGCATGTGGGGCTCCCTCGTCCCTTGCATGACCGGGATGCGCCGGACCCTCCCTCAAGAGTCCGGGTCGGCAACGTCTCCCTCGTTACCGGCCGGTCACTTACGTGCTCGTCGACTGTAAGCCACGTCTCAGACAACTCCAAGGAGTGTGAACCAGATCACATTGAGGGGTCAAACCTGACTGGACATGCCAGTCCAGTCCGTCGTCCGCCCTCCGAAACGAGACACGTGACTCGATCGCGCGGTCCGTGTCATGCTCGTCGCTCCTGTCCGGACGTGAGGGCGTCCGGCGAGTTCGTCAGGACCGCGGGAGCACGCCTGGAGGGGGCCGTCCCAATGCAGAGAGCCATGCCGAGACCTGCGCAGACACCTGCGCCGAGAGCAGCACGTCGACGCAGCGTCGGCGAGCAGGCGGCGTGATGCACCGGCTCAACGGCGAGGACGCCGGCTTCCTGCACATGGACCTGCCAGGGCAACCGATGAACTCGATGGTGATCGGGGTGCTGGCCGGCGAGCACGCGACCCTCACGCTGGCCGAGCTCCGTGCCCACCTCGACTCCCGGCTCGACGAGCTGCCGTCGTGGCGCTGGCGGATCGTCGGCGTGCCCGGCGACCTGCAGCCGCCGGTGGCGGTGCGCGACCCCGACTTCGACCTCGGCGCCCACGTCCGCGAGGTGACCGTGTCCGGCGGCCCCGCCGAGCTGGAGGCGTGGTTCGCCAGCCTGGCGGAGGAGCACCTCCCGACGGACCGCCCGTTGTGGCAGGTGTGGCTGGTGACCGGTCTCGACGACGGCAGCCAGGCCGTCGCGCTCAAGTTCCACCACGCCCTGGCCGACGGGGCCGGGGCGATGACGACGATCGCGCGGGTCTTCTCCGACCTGCCCTTCGATCCCTTGCCGCCGGTGCCGGGGCACGACGGTCGACCGTTCCGCGCCGAGCGGGTGCCAGGGCGGCTGCGGCTGCTGGTCGGAGCCGTGGTCACGATGCTGGTCATGCTGCTGCGCGTGCCGTGGCTGGTCGTCCGTACCGTGCGGGCGGTGCGCCGGGTCCGCAGCGAACGGCTGGGCAGCGGGGTCGACGTGCCGCAGCCGTCAGCGGGCGCCCCACGCACCGCACTGAACAGCCTCGGGTCACCGCACCGGGCGTACGTCCGTGCCTCGCTCGACCTGGCCGACCTCAAGGCGGTCAAGACGGCGGCCGGGGTGACGCTCAACGACGTGGTGCTGGCGGTGGTCGCAGGGGCCTGCGAGCGCCACCTCGCCTCCCGGGGTGGCGTGCCGGAGCGGCCGCTGCTCGCGTCGGTGCCGATGGCCGCCGAGGCGCCGGGGGCGCCGGTGCGGCAGTTCGGCAACCGGTTCTGGTCGTTCACCACGTCACTGGCGACCGACGTCGCCGACCCGTGGGAGCGGCTGCAGCAGATCAGCACCGTCTCCGCCGCCGCCAAGAGGCGGCTCGAGCTGCTCGGCGTCGACCTGGTCGCGGACTGGCTCGACGTGCTGCCGCCCTTCCTGGCCAAGCAGGCGATCCGCGGCACGCTCGAGCGGATGGCCGACCCCGAGCAGGACGTCGACGCCTCGATCCTGGTCTCGAACGTGCGCGGACCTGCCGAGCCCTACAGCCTCGGTGGCCGGGTCTTCGGCGACCTCCACATCGACGGTCCGCCGAGCAACGGCGTGGGCTGCAACGTGATGGTGTGGAGCTACGGGCAGCGGATGCTGCTCGGGGTCCTGGCGTACGCCGACGTGCTCGACGACCCGCAGGAGTTCCGCGCCGCGCTCACCGACAGCTGCGCCGAGCTGGTCGAGCTGGCCCGGGAGCGGACGGGGCGGCCGGCGGCCTGACGGTCGCCCGGACCGTGGCGGGGCCGTCGTTCGGGCCGTCGTCCGCCGGGCCTGCTGCGGTCAGCTGCCGAAGCCGCCGTGGCGGATCGAGTTCGACAGCGCGACCAGGTGGCCCATGCGTGCCACCTCGGAGTCGAGGAACTCGGGGCCGCCGCGGCGGCCCAGCAGGAAGATCTCGCTGCCGAGGGGCACGACGCAGACGACCTGGTTGTCGTCCCAGCTCTCGACGTGGCTCGCGCGGTCGACGTCGAACCAGCGGACCTCTTCGGGCGCCGCCCCGGTGTGGTCGACGATCTCGGCCTCGCCGTGCGAGTTCTTGCGGGCGCGGACCGCCCAGTCGACGCGGAAGGTCTCCGGCATCAGGCGGAGCATCCGCTCGTGGGTCTCGCCCGGGTGGGCGGTCAGCTCCTCGACGAGCTCGAGGTCCATGGTGAGGTTGGTGCCGGCGGCGTAGCGGCTGATCCAGAGCACCTTGACCCCGTCGAGCGTGGCGCACGCGGAGAGCACCGAGTCGGGCATCTTGCCGGGCGGGAGCTCGAGCAGGACGTCGTCGATGGCGGTGCCGCGGTCGGTCTTCTCCACGATGAGGATCGCCTCGATGTCGGCTCCTGACTCACCGATGGCGCTCGCGACGCGCCCCAGCGAACCGGGGACGTCGGGCAGCTCGAGGCGGAGCAGGAAGGGCATGACGTGGTCTCCTCGTCGAGGGGTCTCCTCGTGGCGGTACTGGTCGTGGCGCGACGGCCGTACGCACCCGCGTACGCGTGCTGCGCCGTCACGACCCTACTCAATCGGTGTGACGGGCGGGTTTCCGCGGCGTGCCTCGTCAGCCTCCCGCTAGGCGATCGGCGAGGCCGCTGGCTCGTTGGGCCGTACGCTGCACGGCGGCCCGCACCTCGGCCTCCGACCCGATGACGCGCACCTTCTCCTGGGCGCGGGTGACCGCGGTGTAGAAGAGCTCGCGGGTCAGCAGCCGGGAGTCCTCGGGGGGGAGCAGCACGGTGATCTCGCGGGCCTGGCTGCCCTGGGCCTTGTGGATCGTCATCGCGTGCATCGTGTCGACGTCGCTCATCCGTGAGGGGGCGAACTCGCGCAGCCCGTCACTGGTGTCGATCACGACGCGGCGCCCCTGGTCGGTCTGGACGACCACGCCGGAGTCGCCGTTGTAGACGCCCAGCGAGTAGTCGTTGCTGGTCACCAGGAGCGGTCGGCCCACGTAGTAGGCCTCCTGGAGCGGGTCGCCCACCACCGCGCTCAGCCACTGCTCGATGCGCCGGTTCCAGTGGGTGACGCCGAAGGGGCCGTCGCGGTGCGCGCAGAGCAGGCGGTGGGCCGCCAGCTCGCTGATCGCGCCCGAGCGGTCGTCGGTGAGCGCCGCGTCCCGGGCGCGCTGGGCGACGTCGAGGGTGACGGTGCGGATCGTCGTCGCCGGGTCACCGTCGCGGACCCACTCCACGTCGGGGTGGCCGTGGCCGAGCACGGCGAGCACGGCGTCCGGGTCGTCGCTGCGCAGCGCCTCGGCGAGCAGGCCGATCCCGCCCTGGAAGCGGTGGGAGGTGGAGAGCGCGGCGACCGGGGAGTCGGCGCGGTGGCGGTAGCCGTCGACCAGGTCGCCCAGCACCGCTCCGGCGTCGACGGAGGAGAGCTGGTCGGGGTCGCCCACCAGCACGAGTCGGGCGTCGGGGCGCACGGCCTCCAGCAGGCGGGCCATCAGCGTCAGCGACACCATCGAGGTCTCGTCGACGACCACGACGTCGTGGGGCAGGCGGTTGGAGCGGTGGTGGCGGAAGCGGGTGCTGTTGCCGGGGTCGAGGCGCAGCAGCCGGTGCAGGGTGCTGGCCTGGATGCCCTCGAGCCGGGCCCGGTCCTCGTCGCTGAAGTCGGAGGCGGCACCGCGCACGGCCTCCTGGAGGCGGGCCGCCGCCTTGCCGGTGGGGGCGGCCATCGCGATCCGGACCCGCTGGCCGCGCGCGGCGTACTGCTCGTGCAGCGCCACCAGCAGGCCGGCGACCGCGGTGGTCTTGCCGGTGCCCGGGCCGCCGGTGATGACGGTGGTCCACTGGTGGGCGGCGCGCAGGCAGGCGGCGCGCTGCTCGTCGTACCCGTTGCCGGGGAAGACCCGGTCGAGCGAGGCCTGCATCAGGGCCAGGTCGTGGTCGGGCACGGTGGCGGCGCGGGCGACCAGGTCGTCGAGGACCTGGGTCTCCTGCTCGAAGTACCGGTCCAGGTAGAGCAGCTGGCCGGTCCAGTGCAGGACGCCCAGCCCCACCAGCGGGCTGCGTGCCACAGCGGCGACCCACGCCTCGGTCTCCGGCCAGGGCAGCTCGTCGTACGCCGTGGGCTCGACCACCTCGTCGGTCGTCGGGAGCGCCGTGTCGGGCACCGCCGCGCCGAGCAGGTCGTCGGCCACCGCGGCGAGGTCGAGGCAGACCGATCCGCTGCGGACCGCGCGGCAGGTGAGCGCGACGGCGAGCAGCACGTCGGGGTCCCGCTCCTGGCCGATCTCGCCGAGGGCGGGGCCACGTGGACGTCGCCGGCGGTGATCACGCCGGCTTCGTTGAAGCGGGCCAGGAGGCCGTGCTCGGAGCGTACGAGGCGGGGGTCGTGGGTCCCGGTCGGGATGAAGACGTCACTCATCGCGGGCTCCGTCCTGTGCTGGCGGGCTGGATGGGCCGGGCGGTGCCGCCGGCAGGGTCAGGCTGGCCGTCCAGCAGTGCCGAGAGCGCCTCGACGAGCGGGACCGGCGCGCGCCACGAGAAGACGCCGCACGGCATCCCGTCGACCTCGGGGGTCTGCGGACCGCACATGCCACGCAGGTAGAGGTAGAGCACCCCGCCGAGGTGGGTCGCCGGGTCGTAGCCGGGCAGCCGCCAGCGCAGGTAGCGGTGCAGCACGACCGTGTAGAGCAGCGCCTGCAGCGGGTAGTCGGAGTGGCCCATCGCCTCGGCGAGCGCCGCCGGCCGGTAGGTGTGCGCGGTCAGCGGGGCGTTGAGGTCGCCGAGCCAGTTGGTCTTGTAGTCGACGGTGACGAAGCGCTGCTGCCCGTCGACCTCGACGCGGAGCACCACGTCGATCGACCCGGTCAGGTAGCCGCGCAACGCCTGTCCGGCCAGCAGCGGGTCGGAGTCGAGCTGGTCGGCGTAGCCCAGGAGCGGGTCACCCTCGGGCAGGTGTCGGCGCAGCAACGGGGCGAGGTCGCCCAGTCGTACGTCGTCGACGGGGTAGCCCCGGACGTCGCCACCGGCGAGGGGAGCTCGAACTCCATCTCCCGCAACCTGTCGGGCAGCTTCATCTCCAGCAGAGTCCTCCCGCCGGTGAGCGGGCCGGTCGGCGAGGTGCTGACGGCGACGAGCGCCTCGACGAGGGCGTCGACGTCCAGCCCCGGCACGGCCCACCACTCGAGCTGCTCGACGACGTGGCCCCGCAGCTCCTCACGCCAGTCCTCGGCGGCCGGGTCGGCGTGCTCCAGCACGGCGTGGACGAGCGAGCCGAAGGTCGCGCCGACCGGGAGGTCGGCCATCGGTGAGGGGACCGCCAGCAGCTCGGGCAGGTCGTCCACGAGGGCGACCTCGAGCGTCTCCGCGTCGCCGGTCTCGGGGACGTCGTCGGGCTCGACCTCGGAGAGTGAGCCGTCGGCGTACGCCGCGTGGTGGGCGGAGACCGCCGAGAGCGACGAGTAGGACGTACGCCGCCACTCGACGTCGACGTCGCGGGTGAAGTCACGGACGTCGAGCGCCTCCTCGCCGGGCTGCAGCGGGGCCTTGCTGATCGGCGCGTGGTTGGCCAGCTCGGGGGTGAACGCCCCGGCGTCGCGCCAGTGCCCGAAGATCTCGGTGAGCCGCTGGTCGTCGACGAGCGGTTGCTCGTCGGGGACGCTGGCCATGCCCGGCGTGCGACCCAGCAGCATCCGGTGCAGCGGGGAGCAGGGTGTGTTGTTGCTCGGGGCGTACCAGGCGACGACCTGCGACTGGGCCCGGGTGAGCGCGACGTAGAGCAGGCGCAGGGACTCGCCGGCGTCCTCCTTGCGGTAGCACTCGAGGTGGGCCCGCTGGTGGGGGCTGGGGCCGCCGACGTCGCGGCACCGGTGGCCCTCGGCGTCGTGGAAGAGGGCGACCTGGGGGTCGCGGCCGGTCCACCGGTCCCACAGGGTCGGCAGGTAGACGACCGGGTACTCCAGCCCCTTGCTGCCGTGGATCGTGACCAGCTGGACCGCCTCGGCGTCGGAGTCGAGGCGACGGGTGCGCTCGGAGGCGACCTCGAGCTTCTCGTCGCTCACCTGCTCGCGCAGCCAGCCGACGAGGCCGACGACGCCGAGCCGCTCGGAGATGGCGACGCGGTGCAGCAGCTCGCCGATGTGGCGCAGGTCGGTGAGGGTGCGCTCGCCGCCGGCGACGCCCAGGACGCGGGCGGTGAGTCCACCGAGCACCGCGCACTCCATGACCGCGGCGACGCCGCGGGCGTTCAGGACGCTGGCCAGGACCCGCATCTCCTCGGCGAGCTCGTCGGTGAGGCCGCCTCCGCGCCGGCCCTCGTCGAGGTCGAGCGCGACGGCGTCGTGGGGGAAGAAGGAGGTGAGTGCGGCGGCCCGCACCCGGTCGCTGCGGTGGGGCTGCTCGAGGGCCTCGAGCAGCGTCAGCCACTCGGTGGCGGCCGGGGTGTGGAAGACGGAGCCGCCGGCGTTGACGACCGCCGGCACGCCGAGGTCCTGCAGCGCCTTCTGCACGGCCTGGAGGGTCGCCCGGCGCGCGGCCAGCACGGCCACCTGCCCGGGCTGGACCTTCTTGCCGTCGAAGGTGGCGTCGCTGGTGAGGAGCTTCTTGATGTCGCGCGCGAGGTCGGTGACCACGTGCTCGCGCCACCGGTCGACGGGGGCCTTGGCGCGCGGACCGACGCCGAGCTCGTGGCGGCGCACGACGCGCATCCGCAGCGGCGCGCCGGCCCCGACCAGGCGGGACTCGGTGTGCCTGGCCTGCACGGGGTGGACCACGATCTCGGGCGAGCCGAGCTCGGCGCCCTCCAGCATCGACTGCACCGCGGAGAGCAGCGGGGCGTCGGAGCGGAAGTTGGTGCCGAGGGTCTGCCGGTGGGTGGCGAGCTCGGCGGCGCGGAGGTACGAGGCGATGTCACCGCCGCGGAAGGCGTAGATGGCCTGCTTCGGGTCGCCGATCAGGACGAGCGTGGAGACGCCGGCGAAGGCGCGCTCGAAGACCTGCCACTGCACCGGGTCGGTGTCCTGGAACTCGTCGATCAGGGCGATCTTCCAGCGGTGCCGCATGCGGTGACGGGCGGGCGCCGCGGGGTCCTCGAGGGCGTCGGCCAGCTGGGAGAGCAGGTCGTTGTAGCTGAGGATGCCGAGACGTCGCTTGCGGGTCTCGACCTCGTCGAGCACGTCGCGGGCGAAACGGACCCGGGCCGCGGCGACCGAGTCGGGCTGGTCGTCGAGCGCGGCCTGCGGCTCGATCCGGGCGCCGGGGTCGTCGACCACCTCCCGGGCGATCTGCATCGCGGTGGCCCGGTCCCACGGCGGGGTCGTGGTGCCGGCGAAGCGGGCCAGATAGAGGTCGTCGACGACCTCGCCGGTGAGCTGCTCGAGGTCCTCGACGAGGACGGCGTCGGGGTCGGTGTCACCGGCCACGCCCAGGCCGCGCAGCACCAGCTGGCAGAACTGGTGGATGGTGGCGATCGTGGCGGCGTCGAAGGAGGTCAGGGCGTCGGTGACCCGCTCGCGGCGCAGCCGCAGCTCGGCCTCGTCGCCGTCGAGGAGCCAGCCGTGCAGCCGGTTGGTCGGGTCGGCCGCCGAGGGGTCGGTCAGCACCCGTGCGGCGTCGGCGAGCTGTCCGCGTACGCGGTCGCGGAGCTCCTGGCTGGCGGCACGCGTGAAGGTCACGACGAGCAGCTCGTCGACGCAGGCCTCGCCCGCGGCGACGTAGCGGGTGACCAGGGCCGCGATGGTCCAGGTCTTGCCGGTGCCGGCGCTGGCCTCCAGCAGGGTGGTCCCGGTCGGCAGCGGACCGGCGATGTCGAACGCCTGCACGTCAGATCCCCCTCACGAGCTCGCGGTCACCGGTGAGCATCGGACCCCACACCCGCCACGCGTAGTGACCGAGCCGGTGCGGGGACGCAACGCCCTCGGGCAGCCCGGTGTCCAGGGCCACCTCGTCGGGGCGCAGGTCGTGGGTCAGCACGGCGAACGGCGCCTGGGCGCCGAAGGCCCGCACGTGCCAGGCGTCGCCGTCCTCGCGGGGGAAGCCGGTGTCGTTGAAGGGCGGGGTCAGCCACTCGCGCACGGCGGCGCTGTCGGGATTGACCTCGCGGCCGCCCAGCTCGTGCACGCGCTCCTCGGCCCACGCCAGGGACGTCTTGAGCGGGAGGGGCAGCGGCTCTCGCAACCCCTGCTGCTGCACGCGTACGAGGTCGCGCAGCCACGCCGTCGCCTCGTCGACCGGGAGCGGCCTGATCATCGAGAACTTCCCGCTGGAGCGGTAGCGCCCGACGGTGTGGACGGTCCAGTTCTGGTCGGGGGCGCCGACCGCCAGCGCCAGCGCGTTGATCCACCCGGCGATCCGGTGCTTGGCCCCGAGGCTCGAGAAGCTGACGGTGACGTGGTTGTTGCCGTAGAGGTCGGGCACGGTGCCGGTCAGGCGGACGTCGCCCAGGTCGATGTCGACGTCGACCGCGTGGGCCGTCCCGGCCCGCAGGGGCACCGCGTACTCCACGAGCGGACGGACCTTGCCGACGATCTGGGTCAGCACCCCGACGCCGAGGTCGCCCGGCGGCAGGAGGCCGCGCAGCTGCTCGGCCACCATCGCCGACCGGGGGTCGGCGCCGGCCAGGACGTCGCGGACCAGACGGTCGCCGACGCCCCACTGCTCGAGGGCGTCGAGCTCGATCGGGACCGCGTCCTTGCCCTCCTCGCCGTCGAGCGGGGTGGTGACGCGCAGCCGTGAGCGCAGGAACGCCTTGACCGGGTGCCGATAGAAGTCGTGCAGGTCGGCCAGGGAGACCGAGGCCTCCTCCGCGGCGACCACCGGCAGCGGGGCGAGGACGAGCTCGCGGACGGCGACCACGGGCGTACGCGCGGCCGTGGCGCCGGCGAGCGCGGTGCGGTCGAAGCTGAACGGCTCGTCGCCGACCAGGCGGCCGGCGACCAGGTTGGCCTCGTCGAACGGCTGCAGCGGGTGCTGGACGACGACGTGGTCGCGCACCGCCTCGCCGCCGGGCCGGGAGGCCGTCGCGTCGAGGGCGTCGACGAGCTCACCGACGGGCACCGCGGGCGGGTGCTCCGCGCCGGTGTGCTCGCCGCGTCCGCTGTAGGTCAGGACGAGGGTCTCGGTGGCGGCGCCGATGGCGTCGAGCAGAAGCTGGCGGTCCTCCGAGCGCAGGTCGCGCTCGCCGGTCATCGGGGAGCGGGCGAGCACGTCGTCGCCGTCGACCGAGGAGATCCGCGGGAAGGTGCCGTCGTCGAGGCCGACCAGGGCGACGACGCGGTGCGGCACCGAACGCATCGGCACCATGGTGCAGACCGTGAGAGTGCCGGTGCGGAAGTTGGAGCGGGTGGGACGTCCGCGCAGGCTGCGGGCGAGGAGCGCGCGGACGTCGGCGTGGCGCAGCCGGGTGCTGCCCTCGCTCGGCCCGCTGGTGATCCGCTCCATCTCGCGGGTGAACTGGGCCTCCTGCCAGGCGTCGTCGAGGGTGACCTGGGTGAGCCCGGCGACGCCCTCCTTCAGGGCGGTGCTCCAGTCGGCGGCGCTGTGCGCTGCGGTGGCCGCGGTGGTGAAGGTGTGCAGCCGGTCGACGAACTCCGCGAAGCGCCCCAGCAGGTCGAGGTCGGCGTCACCCACGTCGTCGAGGGGGAGGGTCGCGCCGACGAAGCGGTGGCCCTGGCCCGACATGGCGGCCCCGAGCAGGACGCGGCGCATGCCGGTGAGCCAGGTGTTGGCGTCGGTGGTGAGGCCGAAGCGTCCGCGGTGGGCGAGGTCGTGGCCCCAGCGGACGCCGGCGTCGCGCACCCAGCCGGAGATCCGCTCGAGGTGGTCGTCGGTGAAGCCGAAACGCAGCCGCACGGGCGCGGCGGCCGCCAGGTCGAGCACCTCGGTCGCGGTCATCCGGCCACCGGAGAGCTCGACGAGGGTGGCGGCGATGCCGAGAAGGGGGTTGGTCGCCCCGATCGCCCGGTCGGCCAGGCGCACCCGAAGCTGGTGGGCGGGGTGGGCAGAGGCCGCCTCGGCGCCCTCGGCGACGTCGGCCAGGCCGAACCCGGCGGAGATCAACGGGGCGTAGCTCTCGATGTCGGGGCACATCACGAGGATGTCGCGCGGCTCGAGCGTCGGGTCGTCCTCGAGGAGCCCGACGAGCACCTCGCGGAGCACGTCGACCTGGCGGGCGGCGCCGTGGCAGGAGTGGATCTGCACCGACCGGTCGTCGTCGGTGACCACGCGGGCGGCACGGGTGGCGGCGTCGGGGGCGGCGTTGCTGCGCAGGTCTCCCTGGAGCCAGCCGAGGAGGGTGGCCGGCAGGGGCGGCTCGGAGTCGGGGGTGACGGCGGGCAGGGGGCCGAGCGTACGACGCAGCTCACGGCTGTCGCGACCGAGCGAGGCGAGCAGCGGGTGGTCGACGAGGCGTGCGGAGGTGTCGTCGACACGCCGCACCGGGCCCTCGGCGGCGGCGCCCTCGAGGTCGTCCCACAGCGAGGGCGAGGCCTGCGGCAGCCAGAGGTGCACCTCGCGCTGCTCGGCCAGCGCCCGCAGCAGCTCGACCTCGGAGGCCGGCAGGCGGGTGTGGCCGAAGAGGGACAGGCGGGCGGGCAGGTCGAGCCCGTCGCCGCCGCTGCGCAGCCGCTCGAGGGTGTGGGCGTGCCGCACGTCCGGCGGGTCGGCCGGCACGACCCGCTCGAGGCGACGCCACAGCTCGGCCTGCCAGTGCAGGTCCGGGTCGAGCGGGTGACCTGAGCCGTCGAGGTCGCGCCCTGCGCGCCAGTCGGCCAGCAGCGGGGGGCGCTGCACGGCGTACGAGGAGAAGAGCCCGGCGAGCCGCCGCGCGACCGAGTAGCGGCGGGCGCTGCGCTCGTCGTCGGGGTCGCCGTGGCCGAGGTGGTCGGCCAGGGTCGCGAACTGGGCCTCGCCGAGGGAGTCGTCGATGACGCCGAGCAACGGCCAGACGAGGTGGTCGGGCGACCACGGGTCGTCGTGCTCGCGGCCGAGCAGCATGGAGACGAGGGAGTGGGGGGCCATGAAGCGCACGCCTGCACAGACTCCGTCGCCGCCGCGCTCGCCGGTGCCGAGTCGGTGCGAGAGCCGTTGGGTGAGCCACCGCTCCACGCCGCGCGCGGGCACCACGACGACCTCCTGCGCGAACGGGTCGGGCAGTGGGGTCGCCAGCAGCCCGGCGAGCTCGTCGGCGAGCTGGTCGGTGCGGGTGGCGTGGTGCAAGGTGAGCGGCACGCGAGCAAATGTGCCACGCGGCGCCGACAGGTTCGTCCGGCGACGCACGAGTGGCGCTCCCATACCCGAGCCGAAGGCCCCGCGGCGACCTTTCCCGGGGCATGGAACCGCCCCCGGCGTGGCGCAGAACCGCTCCTAGTGTCGACGCGTCCGTTTCATACACAGGGGAGTGACGAGATGAAGTTCAAGACCACCGTGGTCCGGTTCAGCGGGATGCTCATGGCGAGCGTGCTGGTGATGTTGGTGGGCGCCGTGCCCGCGCAGGCGGCTGGTCCGTCCAACCGGCTCTACATCTGTGCGAGCGACAACTACACGCCGACCTGCCTGGAGAGGGCGTCGTACGACAGCGACTTCCACAACGACCCGTGCGACCTGTCGTGCGGGATCTACGACACCACCTTCGGCGATGACGCCTCCAGCGTCTCCAACAACACCGGCGACTGGTGGAAGCTGTTCAAGGACAAGGACTACAAGGGGCACACCGTGTGCCTGCGCCCCTGGGGTTACAGCATGGACCTGACCGACTCGGCCCTGGAGGACGAGATCTCCAGCACCAAGCGGATGGGAACTTCGCGGCCGAGCGGCTGCGACAAGGTCATCGGCTGACCCTGCGTTGCCCAGCACCGGCGGGTGCTCCTGCGCGGCAGGGGCGCCCGCCGGTCCGCGTCTCGGGGATGGTCAGTCGGGGACGGTCAGTGGCAGACGGTCACTGGCAGACGGTCACCGTCGGTGGGTTGATCACCACGTCGTCGTTGACCCAGGCGCTGCTGGCTCGGCGGTCCAGCGTCAGCGTGTAGTCGAGGTGCACGGTGCGTCGCACCGAGCTCTTGCCCGTCAGGGCGATCGGCTGGCTGGTGTACTCCGCGCGGTAGGTGTGCTCCCCCTGGATCGCCGTGTGCAGCGTGTGGTGCGCGCCGACCTCCTCGTCCGTGCGGGCGAGCAGCGCGTAGGCAGCGGAGTCCGCCGTCGCGGGGTAGTAGGTGTTGCCGTTGCGACGGCGGTGGGCGATGCCGGCGACGCGCACGTTCTGGTTGCCGTCCACCACCGCCACGTCGAGCACCTGGCGCTCGGTCAGCTGGACCGGGGTGCCGGAGTCGCCGTAGCCGAGCCGGACGACACCCTCGAGCTGGACGGTCGCCGAGCCGGTCAGCTCGAAGGCGTAGCGCACCTTGATCACCGTGGCCCCGGTCATCGACGCGTTGTTGCCGAAGGAGAGGAAGGAGTCGTCGGGCTGCACCGAGGTGCCGGCACCCGTCTTCGTCCCGTCGAACCACGTGGCCTGGGCGCTGCTGACCATGCCGGGCTGGTCGTACTGGCCGCGGACCAGCCACCCGGTGTTGCCTCGGTCGACGATGCCGCCGGTGACGACGCTCCAGCTGCTGCGCGTCACCTGGACGACGCGGCAGGCGCCGGGCCTCGCGCCGAGGCCGGAGCTGGCGTACGCCGGCGAGGCGGCCGCGAGCGTCACGGCGGGGGCCGTCCAGGCGGCTGCACGCATGAGCGTACGGCGGTCGACGGAGGGGTTAGCAGGGCGCGCAGAAGTGATCACAGGGGTCTCCTGGTAGAGCGGGCCGGGGCGTTGCTGAAGCGCCCCCACGAGAGAGACCCGAGAGATGTACCCCTCGATATTGCGACAAGTAGGTCAGTTGACACGGAAGGTCGCGCCGTGATGTCGCCCACCGCGTGAAAGCACCCGCTGTCAGGTCCAGGCGGCGGCAGTGGTGGAGGTGTCCGTGCTCGAGAGCTTTGCCACGCACTTCACCGACGAGACGAGGGTCGCGCTGTGGTGCGCAGTGGTCGTCGTCCTCGCTGTCACGCCCTGGATGGCTCGGCGCGTACGCCGCTCGCCCCGGCCGTGGGTCTGGGTGGCGCTGGGCATGACGCTGGTGGTCGTGGCGGTTCTCGCTGCACTGCTGGTTCCCCTGTATCTGGAGTCCGTCGATCTCGAACCGCTGTGAGTGGACGGACTCCGGGGCAGCGGCCCACGCATCTGCGGCCACGCCCGGAAACGCAAGAACCGCAGGACATCCGAAGATGTCCTGCGGTCCTGATCTGTGCGCCTGTAGGGATTCGAACCCCAAACCTTCTGATCCGTAGGCACGGCGGGGTTGTGCGTAGCCGTCCGCAGGGGTGAGATGACTTTCCTCTGAAACGTCCAGGTGTGCGCTGGGGGTCGTGGACGTGAAGGGGCGTTGCTGTGCGGGCTGCTACGCGCAGGTGGGCGGCCTTGCCATGTGAGCGCAGTCCTCGTACGTGGAGCCGCTACGGCGTGTACCGCGGCTAAGCCGCCAGGAGGTGATGCCAAACACCCCGGAACGGGGTACCAAGCACCGGACACTGGTGCTAGGTTGTAGCCAACTCATCTACCAGCGGTAGAAGGAGTAGCGGAGCCGTCCTCAGTGAGGGCGGCTCTAGTCATTTCCAGAACTCTTCGAACTCGCGGCGGAGCTTCCTGCGCCGGCTCTCATACTCGACGGGGTAGGCCGTCCAGAGCAAGCAGTATGTCTTACGGTCGGCCACGATCACGACGTATGAAAAGTCCTCTAGCGCGATGG
Organism: Nocardioides daphniae; assembly: GCF_004777465.1. Taxonomy (NCBI): domain Bacteria; kingdom Bacillati; phylum Actinomycetota; class Actinomycetes; order Propionibacteriales; family Nocardioidaceae; genus Nocardioides; species Nocardioides daphniae. The sequence continues at coordinate 3,396,825 of NZ_CP038462.1, read as the reverse complement.
CGTAGCGCTCTTCTGCTCCGCGCTTGGTCTTCCACCAGCGGATCCGGGATGACTGAGCCGCAGGGTAGATGTCATTGAATTCACTGATGAGGGCCATGGGCCAACCAACGCGCTCCAATCGCGAGGTGCTCGGAGTGCGTTCATCTTCGATCTCGCCCTCGGTCACCAGGTGCCAGAACGTGTTGCACCGGCCCTTCTCGTCGACGGGCTGTCTTTTTATATTGAGAGACTGTCCCGGTACTGGCCACGGGCGCGGTTGCACGTGAACCGTGTCGTAATAGAGTTGATAGCACTTGTCGACGTAACCCCAGAAGTCGCCGCCTGCATCGTTGAGGTGAAGGCCAAGTGGTGGCCAGCCGTGATTCATGCGGACCGCCAGTGGAAGATGTTGAACTTCTCCTCGCGAAGCAGCGTGGAACGCGTGAGGTCGTACCCGGACCGCTCCCGGATGCGGTCGACTAGACCTAGTTTCGCGCGGCTGCCGTCCAAGTGTCGGTTGACGTAAGAGATTGCACCCAGCAACAGGTCAGCCAATTGCAGCTGGGCGACGTCATGCGACTGCACGATCTGGACTCGCTCCACGATTCGACGGTCAAAGTCATACACGCTGTTGCTAAGCACGCGGTGCAGCCGATCGACCTTCTCTCCGCTGCGTGTGTCCTTCTTGTCCAGGTAGATGCGGTAGGTCGACCCGGGAACGAGCAACCGCGTCAGCAACTGGTACATCATCTTGTAGTACCAGTCGTCGTGTGTCTGATCGAATTGGGCGTGGTTCAGCCCCTCCTTGGGGGCGACCACTGCGCGGAACTTCAAGTCGTCATCGTCGAAGAAGTAGTCGACGAGGTCGCGGTAGTAGTCAAACTTGGCCGGTGACACCTTGGTCCACTTCACTTCGAAGGGTGCCGGCAGGTGGTGTCGCTCACGAATTTCGCGCAGCCTTTGCGAGACCTCGCGTGACTTATCCACCGGGCAGGTTACTGCGCCCAGCACCATGACCCGTTGGCCGTCGTCTGGTAGGTGGCAACTCTCATCGCAGTAGATGTTCGTGGTGTTGCCCACCGTGGCCGCCTCTCGCAGTGATAACCCGCGGAACAGTACCAGCGCCCTGCGTCACGGCTATTTGCGCAGGTATGACAGCTGCGCTGCCCGGGACGGGGCGAAACGTCCCGCGCGGGTGGTAACGACGTCCATGCTTTCGCCTGTTTGTTTGCCCTATGGCAACCCAGCGACGACGTCCATCCCGCACTGAGTCCTGCGGCGCGCCGGATCCAGCGAGGTCTGTGGATAACTTTCGCGGCCGCCCTTCGATCCTTGCTTTGGTGGTTGCGTACAGCTCACCAGGAACTGTCCGTGCTCACTCGGGAGAGACGGCGTCCGGCCGCTCAGCCTCCGTGAGCCATCTCGGGAGGTAACGACATGCAGTGGATCAACAACTTGGCCGTGATGGCCGCCCCTCGCCTCAACTCCGAAGGTCTCGTGGAGTGGGGCGTCAAGAACCTGATTCCGATCGTCCTGCTCTTCATCGGCATCGGCATCATCGCGAGTGCCCGTAAGGGACAGATGTCGCAGAACGCGCTCACGGTCACCAACGTGATGCTTGGCTGCGTCGTGATCGGTGGCGCCGCGCTCATCTACGGCTTCGCTGACAACCTCGCCTCGTTCGTGTTCGCCGGGTGATGTCATGCGCCTGCGACCGGATGACGAGGTCTACCGCGTTGACGCGGTGTGGCTGGGACCGCGGGGCTTCACCCTGCCCTGGACTGCGAGGTACTCGGCGTACGGGATCTGGCTGGTTCTGTTCGTCGCCATTCTCTTAATCGAGGCCATCCTGCCGATGCGCGTCAGCGTCCCTCCCGTGTGGGAGATGGTCTTGGCGATTCTGGCCACCTACGGCTTGAGTGGCGTCATCGACCACGAGCGACCGTTGAGCAGCGTCCTCGGACTCGTACGAGCAGAGGCAGCGGCTCCTCGTCCCCGCGCCCTGCCTGCTCGGCTAGTACAGGCCAGCACCGTGAAGGTGAGGGTGCGTGATGTCTAAGACGGACAAGGTCGCGCGGGCCGCCCTCGCGCTGCGTTTCATCGACGACAACATCTGCTTCACGCAGGACGAGGCGTGGGCATGGTTTCGTTTGCCCACGCAGCCCTGGGCGTTCCGCTCGGACGCTCAGCGGGAGCGGTTGCTCTTCGGCACGGGCGACGCGCTGAGCTGGTTGGCGGGACATCGGCTGCACCTTCGGGTGACGACCCGTCCCTATCCCTCGGCTGAGTGGGCCAGACGATTGCACCAGCTCACGCCTTCACCTCTGGACACCCCAGATGTGCAGTCGTGGTCAGAGCACATGGTGACGATGCAGAAGCACCTCCGCCACCAGACGATGGCCGAGAAGCAGGTCTTCCTCGGGGTTCGCCTCGCCACACGGACTCTCGGTAGCCGGTTCTCGAGCTTGGTCTTCCGGCAACCAGGCAACATCGAGCACGCCCGGCTCCTGCCTCTCATCGAGCGCATCAGCGAAGCCGTCAGCCTGCCGGGCTTCGAGGGACGCCCTGCGACTGCTCCCGAGATGGAGTGGCTCATGCGGCGTTCAGTGGGTCTCGGGATGCCGGCTCCGCGTGACCTCTCTCCATTGGTCAGCGCCATCTGGGGGACCGACGACCTTCACAGCTTCTCTGATCGCGTGCAGTACGACACGGACCTGCTCGGTCGGACCGTACGCCTCACATCGCGTGGCGACTCCGACCCGGTCGAGCGCCACGTCGCCGTCCTGACCGTGGGCAGAGTCGAGGAGATCGAGGCGCCCGACCCGGGCCACGAACCGTGGCTCTCGCACACCGACCGTCTGCCCTTCCCTGTCGAGTGGTCAGCCCACATGGACGTCCTGACCGGCGTCGACGCTCGCCGCTCGATCCAGAAGAAGCTGCTCGTCGTCCGCGACATGCAGCGGCACTTCAACGAGCACGAACTGGACGAGCCTCTGGCGCTCGACCGCCAAGCTCGGCACGCCCGGGAGGTCGAAGACCAGATGACGCGCGGTGTCGACGTAGCAGCCGCTCGAGTTCACGGGTGGTTCCGCGTCGCGGTCACCGGGCGCACCGAGGACGAGTGCCTGGAGCGCGCACGGAAGATCAAGACCTCCTACCGTTCGCGCCGCGTCACCATCGAGCACCCCAAGGGCCAGTATCGACTGCTCCGGGAGTTCATCCCCGGTGAACCGGTCTCGAGCACCGCCTACCGGCGTCGGCTCCCCGCCCTGTACGTGGCGGCCGGCGTGCCCACAGCCTCCAACCGGGTGGGCGACCGCCGGGGTCCCTACATCGGCTTCACCGCCGGTGCTTCGCGCCAAGCCGTCATGTTCGACACTCACTACGCCACTGAGGTCCGGGAGACGTCGGGTCTTGTTCCCGTCGTCGGAGGTCTCGGTGCCGGCAAGAGTGTGCTGATCGGTCTCGTCACCTACGAAGCCGTTCGACGCGGAATCCCGTCGGTGATTCTGGACCCATCGGGTCCGTTGTCGCGCCTGACCGAACTGCCCGAGCTGCGCGAACACAGCGAGCACCTTGACCTGACGACGGCGGCCAGCGGGACGCTCAACCCGTTCGAGGTCGTGGCACCGCCCGTTCGGCAGGCGTTCTCGGACGACAAGGCCTTCGCCGAAGCGGAAGTCTTGGCAGCCCAGGACCGCAAGCTGCTCGCGATGGACGTCATCCGCATGCTGTTGCCGGCCTCGGTGGATGCGATGCCGAGCACGTCGCTCGTTATCTCTGACGCCGTCAGGGCGACACGAGGCACGGCAGAGACGTCCTTGTGGCACGTGGTCCAGCTCCTCGAGCAGCACCAGGACCCCCATGCTCGCGTGGTCGCCAACTATCTTAGGGACATGGCGGAGCTGCCGCTCGCGCGGCTCTTCTTCCCGAGCACCGAGCAGACCTCGGCTCGACGGCTTGGCGCCAGGCTGACCGTGCTCACGATGCCTGGTCTCAGCCTCCCGCCTCGCAGCGTCCCGCGCGACCACTGGTCCACCACGGAGCAGCTGTCCGTTCCCCTCCTGCATCTGGCGTCCTGGTACGCCGCACGTGCCGTCTACGGACGAACGATGCAGAGCCGCAAGCTCGTCGCGCTGGACGAGACCCACTTCCTGGGTGAGTGGTCAGCAGGGCGGGCGCTCTTCACGCGACTCGGTCGAGACTCGCGCAAGTGGAACACCTGCGTCCTGGCCGCGTCGCAGAACCCCTCAGACGTCTTGGGCATGGACGTCGCCAACTTCATGTCCGCTGCCTTCGTCGGTCGCATCGAGGACGAAGACAATGCCCGCGACGGACTGCGCATGCTCCGCGTGCCGACCGGAGTGGGTTACGAGCGAGTGCTCGCGTCGTTGTCACAGCAGCGTGGCGACGAGAGCTCCCGCGAGTTCGTCATGCGGGACGTGGACGGCAACGTCGACAGAGTCCGGATCGACCTCAGCGCCAACCCGGGGTTGCTGGACGTGCTGAACACCACGGCGCGACCCGCCGCGGACGACGACGGGCTCGTGGCATGAACGCGCTGGCACGTCTCGGGATGGCGCTGGCGGCAGTGATCATCGTGCTGGCGATACCTGCTCCCGCCCACGCATTCGAGCTCTTCGACTGCAAGGAGGCGCCCACGCCGGAGTTCCCAGGACGCGGTGTCGCAGGCTTCTTCGAGAGTGAACCGGCAACGCTGCCGCCGACCGGGGATCCGTTTGCCAAGGGTTCGGACACCACCATCCACGAGCAGTACGGCTTCGCGGGGCTCCGGTGGCGGACGTACGACCTTGGGTGCGGGCCAGACGCCATGCGGCACCCGGACGCAGTCATCGGATCGACCATAAGCAACTGGATCATGCAGCTCCCCATCGCCTTCACGGCACTGACGGGAGCAGTGACCAAGGTGGCCTTCGCTCCGCAGTTCCTGACGGGATTGGACGCGTCGGTGGCCGGGGTGACCGAAGCACTGCAGGAGAACTTCTTCGTCTCCTGGATCCCCATCGTCCTGGCTGCACTGGGCGCGCTCATCCTGGTCAAGGCACGGCGTTCTGCCCTGGCGACGTCAGCGGCCGGTGGGTGGGCGCGCTCGTCATCCTGTTGGCGACCGCGGTCGTACGTTGGCCCGTCGAGGCTGGGCGGGCAGCTGACGCCACGGTCACCACGACCTTGGGCGCGGTGGCGGGCGAACTCATCGGTCACAGTGAGCGGGTCGATCCGGGCACCGCGGTGGCGTCGGGAGCCCACGAGGCGATCCTCTACCGATCCTGGCTGGCAGGGACATTCGGCAGCCATGACAGCCGCGCGGCACGCAAGTACGGTGCCGCGCTCTTCAAGTCGCAGGCGTTGACGTGGCGAGAAGCGCGCCTCGTGGAGCGCAACCCTTCGGCCGGCAAGCAACTCATCGAGCAGAAGAAGGACGACTTCGCCGAGATTGCCGAGAAGATCAAGTCCGATGACCCCGAGGCGTACGAGTACCTCCAAGGCGTCCGTTCGGAGACCAGGGTGGCGTACGCGAGCCTGGCGGCGCTTGGTGTGGTCCTTGCCCTGCCCTTCCTGCTGATGTCGTCGCTGCTGCTTCTCGGGTGCTTCCTGATCGTGCGGCTCGCGGTGATGCTCTTCCCTGCTTTCGCCACCATTGGCGCCTTCCCGTCCGCTCGCGGCGTAGTCGTCGGCCTGGGGCGCATCGTGGGCGCCGCAGTGGTCAACGCGATCATCTTCGGCGCGGGTGCCCTCGTCACGGCGGCGATTCTTGGCGTGCTGCTCAGTCCTGGCGGAGGGTCGCCTCCATGGCTGGGGTTGGTCCTGATGCCCGTCTTCACGGTTGTCATGTGGGTGGTCCTCAAGCCCTTCCGTCGCCTGACCGCGATGGTCAGCCCCCACAGTCAGTTCATCCGCTCACCGGAGGCTCCACGTTGGGCGGGTCGTACCGTCCGATCGGCGTTGGTAGCAGCCACGGGAGGAGCGGCGGCTGGTGCTGTGGCCGCGGTCGTGCAGGACGAGGTGGAGACGGAGAAGCGTCCCGATCGAGTCGAGGCGCACCCGCCCATGCCCCCGCAGCAGGCACCGGTGCGCCCCATGCCGCAGCTCGAATCCGCACCAGTGCGGCATGACCAGGCCGCTGCTTCGCCGAGCCCCGCGCCGCATCCGGCACCTCCGTCGGGTCCGTCGCCTCGTCGGGCACGTGAGTGGGACGACAGGGATCGCCACGCGAGTGACGTCACGGCCCCGAAGCCATGGCTCCCGGACCTTGAAGCAGCGGCGCCGGACGAGTTCGAGGGCGAGGACGTCTTCGTCATCTACCGGCCTACCGACACCCAGACGGGGACAGACCCCGCACACGACGCCTGAGAGGTGACGCCGTGCAGCGTTCCACCAGCCTTCTGATCGTCGCGGGAGTCCTCGGTCTCGCAGCCTTTACCGCTCTTCCGCTCGTCATGGTGATGTCTGTGATGGGCGGGTCGGCGGAGACCTCAGGATCCTGCGGGAAGCCGGGCGGCGGGACGGTCGTGGTGGCAGCACCAGAGGGCTACGACTTGTCAGCCAGGCAGTCGAGGTCGCTGGGGTTGTCATCTCGACCGGTCGGGCCTCGGGTCAACAGGACCGGGCGCTTCTCGTTGCTCTGGCGGTGGCGTCCCAGGAGTCTCGCTTCCAGAACTACGCCAACGACGGCCGAGGTGGTGACCTGGCCCCCGAGCAGCGGGGGATCGCTGCCTCGCTGCGCCTGCCACATGACGCTGTGGGCACCGACCACGGTTCGCTGGGCGTCTTCCAACAGCAGTGGCCGTGGTGGGGAACCATGCGCGACCTCATGGACCCGGCGTCGGCGGCCGAGAAGTTCTACTCCGCCCTCAACGAGGTCGAGGGGTGGGAAGGCATGAGCATCGGGGAGGCCGGCCAGGCGGTGCAACGTTCTGCCTTCCCCGACGCGTACGACGACGACGTCGCCCTGGCGCGAAAGCTCCTGGCTGCTGCGGGTGGGACCGACACGGTCGCCGAGGTGGCCTACTACGGCTCCACCGCCGAGTGCGCCAACACCGTCTTCAGCGGCGAGGTCGTGATGCCGCTGGCCGGCTCTGGCTACGTCGACGCCAAGAACTTCGGGAAGAGCGGCTCGCGCTGGACCAAGACGCACACTGGCACTGACTTCTCATCTGCCTGCGGCACCCCGGTCTTGGCCTCAACTGGCGGCACCATCACGGTGCGGACGGACCAAGGCTGGTCGGGGAGATGGCTGGTCACTCTCGACGCAGGCGAGAGCGGAGTCATTACTTGGTACGCCCACATGCAGTCCGTGTCGGTTGCGAGCGGCGACATCGTCAGCCCTGGCCAACCCATCGGTGCCGTCGGAAGTGAAGGCAACTCCACGGGATGTCATCTGCACTTCGAAGTCCGCCCTGATGGGGGTGACCCCATCAATCCGAGCGTCTGGCTGGCTGCGAACGTCGGCAAGACGGTGCCTGTGTCGGACACGACAGCAGACGCGTCTGCGGTTGCCATGACAGCCCAGGTCGGTGCCAGCCTCTCCGCGAAGGAGGCCGCTCGTCTGGTGGGAAACCTGCTCCGTAGGAAGCCCGATGTGCTCTTGCTGCAGGAGGTCGAAGGCCGGAACCTCGACGTGATGGTGCAACGCTCTCGCGGACGTTGGGGTGTGTGGCATCCGGCCGGTGCTAGAGGGAGCAGCGCCATTATCTGGGACCGCAACCAGTTCGCCGTCACCCAGAGAGGCAACGCGTTCGGCCTGAGGGACGGGAACATGGAGCGATGGATGCCGTGGGTGGTGCTCCAGTCACAGGCCGGCGCGATCCCCGTCCTCAACGTGCACATGCCAGACAGAGCACCCGAGAGCTCGCGTCGCCGGAGATCAAGAGCATGACACGGCGATACGTCAACCTCATCAGCGAGATGAACGCGGCTGGTCTCCCACCCATCGTGGGAGGCGGCTGGGGACATCCCCTCGATCATCGCGGATCGTGGACTCCGACCTCGAGGCTCCGCGAAGTCGGTATGACCACGAACTGGCGTCACGGGGATCCATGCCGTGGCACCTCACCGGAGCTTGGCCGAGCGGACGGCTTCGCCTACAACCCTGGATATCTTGCTGCGGTCGACCAGGGGTGTCTGGACCGCAGCCCTTCGGGGCACCGGGCCCTGTGGGTGGCGATCAGACCAACGGGGTGAACAAGATGGCAGGGGACGAAGCCCTGGGGAGGGACGAGCGTCGTCTTCCCTACTTCGGTGCGCCCCCATCTCGTACGCCTCGCCTCGTCGTCGAGGAACCCACCCTTCGGGGCAAGCGCGTGGTCCTGTCGAGACCCCACGGCTTCGTGTACGACGTCCGCGCCGTCAGCGAGCTCTGGACGAACGATGACGGACACCTGTGCGTCGAAGTCGTGACCGAGGAGGAGTACTTCCGGTGGATGTTCACCCAGGAGCAACCGACGATCGTGACCTATCCAGCACGCTTGGTCTGGGTGGAGTAGGCCGAGGACGGCGCGCCAGCGCCGCCCGCAGGCCGTGCGCCGGCGCAGCCGGCGCCTTGATCTAGTAGAGACCAACTCGGCAAGGTGAATGTATTCGCCCAGGAGTGGGCTGCTATTGGCGAATGGGTTTGGGGTAGGCGGCGTTCACCACCGGGTGTCCCCGGAGCGCCTCGCCCTCAATGCTCAGTAGGCGATGGCGTTCTCCAGATAGGCGGTCTCCGCGTCGGCGGCCTCGAGGACACGCTGGCGCACCTTTTCGACCTGCAAGTCGATCACACGCAGCCTGTTGTCGATCTTCGAGATCGCTTCGATCCGGTGGAATTCCTGACCGTACTGCTCAGCGAAGCGTGCCAAGCCGCGCAGTTTGGCCAACGCGTCTGGCAACCACGCCCCATGCGGGTCGACAATGCTCGGGCGGACGCCCACTCCAACTACGTCGTGGAAGAAGACGAAGTCGGGACGCAGGGTGCGCCACTCTCCGTGGCGGTCCTGGTAGGCGACACCGAGGGCGTCGCGGCCCCCGGTCGGGTTGCGGTACCAGGCGAGGAAGCCCGGGCGCTGGGATTCCGTGTCGAGTACGGCGAGCTCGTCGTCATTGAGCTTGCCGACAGGGAAGAGCCCGTCTGGGCCGCTTAACAAATGGGATTCGCGGTGTTCCATGCGCTGCGGCTCACCGTCGACCTCACGCTGGGTCTCCTCCTGGCGATTGCGCGGCATGGCGATGGAGACCCTCTGTGGGTCAGTGCTCATGGCGGCAATTTCCGCGTAGAGACTTTGGCGGGCTTCAGCAGCAAGGATTTGATGGCGACCCTGTGCTGGCTCAGCCATTGAGTCGCCAACTCGTCAGCAGCTTCGTCGAGACGGGGCCGGGTCTGCGGCAGCATCGCCAACGCGGCCACCTTGACGTGGGCGTCACGAAGGCTTTCCTCATCGTCGGCGTCCTGTGCGAGATGATCAAGGTAGGTGCGGGCTACGTCAGGGGAGACGACGCGAGCTCCACGGCGGTAGGACTCCTGAATCGATCGGTCGTCGGCGATCTCGGTCCAGTTCGCCTCGCTGATCATGCCCTTGTGAGCGTGAAGGCTTCCGCCTTCGACGGTAAGGACGTCATTGACGGCAGTTTCAAGGTCCTTGGCGTACTGGGCAGCGACCCCGTTGAGGACGTTATGGAGGTGGTTGTGCGCCAAGCGCCCAGCTCGCTCCACCAGTTTGTCCATCGCCAAGGCGTGAGCCAACGACGTCAGACGTTTAATCGGATTTGCATGCTTGCGCGGCAAGGTCTCGGTGGGCAGGTCGGCAAAGATCTGCCAGACCTCATCAGCGATGTTGGGGTTGGGCATCATCACCTGGGGATCGACCAGGACTCGACTTCCTGTCCCAGGGGTGCCTGCCTCCCCGCCCATGATGCGCTCGATGACCCTAACGGCGTTTGCCTTATCGAAACGCGGCAGGATGCACTCGACACTGTTCAGGACGTTGTTGCCTTCGATGCGGCGTGCCAGCGGTGTACGCACCATCCGGCCCAACAGCTGAGTGATGTGGTCCTCGTCCTTAGCCGGCCGGAAGGAGACCATCACCTCGGCTCGTGGGCAGTCCCATCCGGTGCTGATCGCGTCCTTGGCCAGCAGCACGCGAACATGTTCGGTGTCCTGCACTCGCTCGGGCTGGATGTAAGGCACGACGTGCCCCCCGAAGGCCATAGTGGTGCGTTCACCAAACACATGGGCTACGGCATCGTGTTCTAGCTCGGGCCACTCCTCACGGATCGTGTTAAGGGCGTTTGCGACCTGGGTCGAGTCGGGCCTGTTGGGCACCTGCAACACCAGCAATGGCTTGACCTTTTCGGATTCCTCTTGCGCCGAGACGTAATCGTCCCAAGCCCGCGACATCTCCCGAACCCTGCGCACACCCCGGGCAAGCAGAACGGTCGAGAAGTCGCCAGCCTCACGAGGAAAGTCCAGGATCACGTCGTCCTTGATCAGACCGGACTCCTGGATGCGGACTGGGTCGACCTGAATGGTGCCCAGGTGCACTCTTGATTGCTGGACGTTGGCCTCAGTCATGGCCTCGTCGAAACGCTTGGGGGTTGCTGAAATGCCCCACACCACTGGGATCGGAGGCACGTCGTCGTGGCCGTTGATCAATCGCTGCACGATGGTTGGGCGTTCAGCCGCGCGCTTGCCCATTCCCCGGTGGGCCTCGTCCAACACCATGAACAGTGTCAGATCCGTGTCATTAATGGTGTTGCGTAAGGTTTCCCAGAACGTGAACGGCACCGTATCTGGGTTGGCAGTGCCTGGGAGAGGATCAGAATTATCCGTCTGGGTGCGCCGTACCAGCAGGCTGTTGCGTGACAGCTTCGACGTGTTCAGGAAGTAGACGTGGCCAGCCTTGAGTTTCCGGTGCGGGAATGGGTGCTCGACGGTTACCAGACGCCGACGCAGGCGGTCGCTGGCCTGCTGGATACGACGCAATGTCTGTTGGTTCAGCGAGGGGTCGTCGCTGAACCAAAGCACCACGGCGTCGTTAGCAGGAGCAATGCTGTATTCGTCACTCCCGAAAAAGAGTCTCGATCGCCGCGGCGGCCATGACGGTCTTGCCGGCGCCGGTGGTCGCTGCCAGCGCCACCGAGCTGACCCGCTTACTGGCGCTGCGATAGAAGTCGCGGGCAGACACGAGTTCAGCGAGAGTCTCGCCCACAGCGTCGGCTTGATAGTCTTTGAGTGTGTAACGCATCAGACGGTGCCGCTCGTTTCGCAGTTGCGGAGATAGTCCTCGTACAGACGAACTGTTTCGAGGTGGGGGATCTCGTGAGCCAGTTGCTGGTAGCGCCCCTCGTCATCGGTGATGATGTAGGCGATCCGAATCTCGCGGTGCTCGGTTAGAGCGTCGAGGAATTCGTCTGCCCGGTCGAGGTCACGGATTACCCCGTAAGCCTCTGCAACATCGAAGCCGGACTCCGGAAGAGATTCGATGATGCGCCCGCGCGCACCGGCCCGGAGCCACAGCATTGGGGCGATAGCCGCGAAGGCCCGGTCGACTCCGACGAGCCACTTTGACTCGTAGGTCAACGTGAAGAATGCAGCGTTCTCTTCGAATCCTTCGGACATTGGAAATTCGTCAGCGAACCGGTACCTCCCAGGAGCCGGCTTCCCATCGCTATTGACTCCAGTAATGGCCGCTCGCAGACGCGGCTTAGTGATATGTTCGAATATTCCAAGAGCCTCCCACTCGAAATCGCCCGGCCGGTGTCCCTGGCGTCGCAGCGCAGCTTGCTCTTCGTCGGATACCTCGTTGTTCGTTACGGAGATCGAAGTTCGGTTTCCGCCGTCTTGGCGATTAAGGCGCATCACTGCGTGCGCTGTAGTTCCGGATCCCGCAAAAAAATCGAGGACAACGGCATCTGGCTTATGTCCGATGTAGTATCTCAAGGCGTCCTCGACGGCATAAAGACTCTTGGGAAATGGGAACTTCCGCCGAGGTAGAAAGTTTCTGAGAAGGGTTGACCCGTGTTCGGTTGCGCTGTACGCACCGTTGGTCCACATGGTCTTTCCGACTTGGCTACGTACCTTTCCCTCGGCGTTCTTGATGATCAGCGACCCCTTGTCGTCTCGGCCTTCGGTCATCAGCTCTCCAGCAGCGATGGCTGCCATGGCGCCCTTGCCTGCAAATCCGATACCCCAGCGTCCGGTGGTCTTCTTGCGGGTGCCGATCTTGATGCGTCCCTCCTTCAGATACTGACGAAAGGTGGGGGCGGAAAGCTGCCAACAGGCCTCGCTGCCATCCTGTTTGATCGGCCACTGTGCCACGCACCCCGGCGGTGGCGGTGGTGCGTCCTTTCGATCAACTCCCTCGGGAAGGTGATCGCCGCAACCAACAATCGTTCCTGTCTCTTCGTGAATCCAAACAGGAAAGAATTTGGCCTTAGTGTCTTCCCGTCTCGAATTGCCGCCGGAGCGTTGGAAGGGCTCCCATCGAAACGGTTTCGCTTCTCCGTCCACGGTAACAAAATTGGACGTACCCGGAGTGGTGTCAGTAAAAGTGCGCTGCGGCCGTGCGGTCCCGATGTGAACGAAAAGTAGGTGTTCATCAACTCGAGAGAATTGATCGATGATTGAGGCCCCCGCGGGGTTGATCAAGACCGTGACCATCTGAATCTTCGATTTGCGAAACACTTGCTCAAGCAAAAGGTGAACCCGATGAACTTCGTTCTCGTCAATTGCGAGGATGAGTACGGAGTCATCAGGGTTTAAAAGGCGCTCGGCGAGCTTCAAGCGCCTTTCCATGAACGCGAGCCACTTTGAGTGTCGATACAGATCATCGCTCTCGACGTAGTCGTTGTTATATTTCCAGTCACGGGCACCCGTGTTATACGGAGGGTCGATATAGATCGCGTCGACGGAGTGTCCATGGGTGAAGGTGAGTTGCTCCAGGACGTGATAGTTTTCGCCGTTGATCACCGTGTGAAATGGCTTCGTGTCGGAGCGCTGGACGGAATCGGTGAGACGCAACCCTGGGTAGATATGGTCACTGAATTCCGCTACCAAGACGAGATCGTCTCGGTGTACGGTGCGACTTTCAACACCCTCTCGGCTGGTAGCCTCGATTTCGACCGTCCCAAGGTCTTGATTGATCGCTCGTACGGCCCAAAGTCTTCTGTCGCCTCTAGCGGTGGAGCCCCGTGGAGGTAGCACGTGGACCTTGGAGCCCTTGCGAATCGGATGGCCGGGTAACTGCACCGCTTCAGGCACGTGACGCTCGAAGTTGAGGCCGAATGGGACGCGCTCACGTATCGGTGCGATCTCGGAGATGAGGTCCTTACCCAATTGTGGATCAAGATTCTCAACGGCTTTCAGCAGGTCCGACAGTCGTGACATTCCCATCCTCACCCGAAATTGCCAGGGCCCGCCCCCATCGCGGCGTTCGGGCGGACGAACAGTGATGGTATCGGTGCCGGTTGGGGCATGAGAGGCAGTCCGAGATATCACCTGACCTGGACCTCGAGCGAAGGGCGCCCCACGGGACCTGCGGGCTGGTGGAGCGGGTCTGGCAGGCAGCGGTCACCGGAGTACGTTGGCGAGGTGTCTTGGACTGTCGCAGAGTGTCGTGAGTTGGCCGAAGAGTCGCTAGACGAGATGCCGGCTCGTTGGAAGCACGTGCGCGCTGTCGCTGAACTGGTCGACTCTTGGTCCCGCAAGGGATTGGTATCTGACGTTGTGGTCAAGGCTGCCTGGCTTCATGACGTGGGGTACTCCCGCCGCGTGATTCGCACAGGGATGCACGCGCTCGACGGGGCTAGGTACCTCGACCTTCACGGCCTGGACGCCGAAGTCATCGCCTTGGTTGCTCACCACACGGGGGCATGGGCGGAAGCAGAAGAGCGTGGGTTGACCGGTCAACTTGCGGTCTTCGATGCCCCGGAGGAGCGGAATTTGGATGCGCTTACACTCGCGGATCTCACTCGCGGACCCGAGGGCGAACGAGTGACGGTTGTCGAACGTTTGGCAGAGATTTATACCCGTTACGAGGAACAACATCCGGTACACCGGGCCGTCACCCGCTCAGGACTGGGTCTGCAGGCGACTGCTGCACGAGCGGCTAAGCGGCTCTCTCAACCGATGTAGACCGGCCCGCCGCTCAGTGCGTGAGCCAAGCGCATTCGCATTGAGGGGTGCATAGGCAGGTCGTGGGTGTCCTCGGGGTGGAACCATTCGACGCGCTTGCTCTCCGAACTCGTGCGGGGCTCACCGCCTAGGAGACGGGCGGTAAAAGCGATGGAGAACTGCTGGCGGACCTCTCCGTCCTCGTAGGCCATGACGTGCTTCGGGTTGGTGTAGGTGCCGGTCAGCCCGGTCACCTCCACCTCGTACCCCGTCTCCTCGCGGACCTCTCGTACCACCGCTTCGGCGATGGACTCCCCGATTCTCATGCCCGCCGCCGGGCAGGGCCCAGAGGTCGTTGTCCGTCTTGTGAATGAGGAGGACGCGACCGGCCTCGTCACAGACGATGGCGACGACCGAGGGAACAACGCTGTTGGCGGGAGGTGCGTCCAGATCGTCGATGTAGTCGATGCGTCGTCCCATGGCGCTCATCGTGGCAGGCTCGTTCCCGGTGGATCAACGCTGCTCTGCCCTTTGGGCAGGTCAGACGGAGCACGTGGGCGTGGTGGAGCACTCCAAGGCATCCGCCCATAGTCGGTCGAAGGACGCTCCGTAGTGCTCGAAGAGCTTGCCGCCCTCGACGCGCTGGACGTGGAGGACAGGGTTCTGGCCGGCCGGGAACCCCAGGACATGCGTATTCACGAGCATGTCGTCGTCGAAGCGGTAGATCGAGTTGTAGAGGACCGCGTGGTGCTGGCGGATCTCGACGCCAGACGCATCCAGGAGACCACTCATGTAGGACAGGCTCATCCGTACCCGGGCAGCGAGGTTCTCGCCAATACCTTCCTCAGCGCCACGGTTAGTGACCACGGCGGAGTCGGGATCCCCGTAGAGCAACCGAGCCCTGAGTCCCGCTGCCGCCTTCTTCTCGAGCAGTTGCGGCAGGTCCGGGTTGGTGTCGATCAGGAAGAGCCCTGAGTAGACCAAGATGTCGAGGTTCTCGGTCGCCGACTCCAGCAGCCGGCGCCAGAGCGTGGCCGGCACCGCTGCCCGACTGGGGTACACCGCCGCGATCTCAGCTCGGCTGGCAACGTGCGTCGACGGGTCCTGAATGAGTTGGGGCCACAGGAAGGTCTCCTCACTCTCCAGGAGCCGTGCGACAGACGCGCGGTGTCGAGGATGGGGCACCCGCCCAGTCTCGATCCATCGGCTCACGGTCTTGGGATCCACCTCGACGAGCGTGGCAAGGTCAGTGGTGCTGGTGCCTTTGAGTTGCATCAGCTGGCGAAGGCGATCGTTTCCCATGGCTTCCCCCCGAGAGAAGTGACTGGCGTTGGGACGTTTCCATTCCAAAGTAGACCTTTCTCAGCGTCCCCGTAACAGGGTGACTGCGTCCTGTGGATAAGCGGTGAGGTGAGTGCATCGCCCCATTCGCTCACCACAGGAGGCAGCCATGGCGATGCCGCGAAAGATCCCCGTCGACTTCGGGGTCGTGTTCCCGTTCGGTGCCTACGCCGTCGGCGAGGTGCAGCCGGTCCGCGACTACGACCGCTCCACCAAGGACAACCTGGTCCAGGCGACCGACCCCGACACCGGGGTCCTGCTCTGGTCCGTCGACGTCGTCGACGGTGACCCCGACGCCCGCAAGGCCAACCGCACCATGAGCGTCAAGATCCTCGCCAAGGTGCAGCCCGTCCTGCCGACCAGCCTCGACGGCCTGCCCTTCACTCCGGTCGAGTTCGACAACCTCACGGCCACCCCCTACATCGAGGACAACGGCAACTTCTCGAAGCTCGCCTGGTCCCTGCGAGCTGGTGGTGTCAGGGAGCCCGCCAGGGGTGCCAAGCCCGCGCCGGTGAAGGCCAGCGCGTGAGCGCCCACGGCGCCCCCGCGCGCTGGGGTGCATGGGCCTTGGGCGACCTGCTCGACTGGGCCAGGGTCGTCCGCGATGTCTTCGGGAGCGCGGGAGAGGTGGCGTCCGTCCAGATCTCCGCCCCTCGGGAGAAGGACGGCGTCCCCGACCTCCCCGTCGCCCGGATCGTCGCCAGCACCGTCGCCGACCTCGAGACGCTCCGAGAGGCCGCGTGTGCCTCGGAGTACGAGGTCGAGCACGGGTTCAACCCCGAGCCCCACTTCTGGTCCGCCTTCCTTGGCGACCTCTACGTGGTGCTCTCCGTGAAGGAGGAGGACTGATGGCTTCCACAGCCAGCATCAGCGAGTGGTGCCGTTTCCTCGGGGCCCAGGACACTCACGAGGCCAGGGCTGAGCTGCACCGCTTGATCACCCGGCTCGACGACGCGTACGACACGGTCAACTACGTGCTCAAGCTCCTCAACGGCGCGCCCGGCGACGAGGTCGACAGCATCCTGTTCATCACCCGGTCGACCCTGATCGAGGCGATGAACTCTCTGACCGCTGCCCGGCGTCGCATGGAAAACGGCGACCCCGAAGCGGCCTGAGGAGTTCAGGTGACTGTCCACGACGAAGTCCGATGGTGGATCCAGTTCGGGCGCGCCTTCCTCGCGCGGCCCGCTGCGCTCTGTTTCGCGGTGGCCCTGGCCTGGTGGTTTCCCGGATGGCTCCTGACCACCGGTGCCTTGGTGTTGGCCGGTGCCATCGGACTTCGTCTGTGGGCGCGACGGCGCCCTGCGTCCTACGCCCGCTTCTCCGTCGCTCTCGCGGCCCGACGGAAGGCACGCAACCTGGTCCGTGCCTGGCCTGATGTCTGTGCCTCGTGCGGTCTCGACAGGGAGGGTGCCTGCCCAACGGTTCGCAGACGCCGTGTGCGTGGTCCTCACGTCGAGCTTCTGGTGACTCCGTTGCTCGGACAGACCTTGCAGCACTTCGCCGCCGTGTCAGAGCCTCTGCGCTCGGGCGTCCAGGCCTCCCGCCTGCGGCTCGAGTCCCACGGGCCGCGTGACGTTCGCATGATCTTCACGGTGGTGGAGAGCCTTCGCGCCACCTTCCCCAGCACCGTGCCCGACGAGGTGACGGCGCTCGAGCACGCAACTCTCGGCCGTCAGGAGGACGGCCGCCCCTGGCGCCTTGCACTGGGACCTCACACGCTCGTGGCGGGGAGCTCGGGTGCTGGCAAGGGTTCGGTCTTCTGGTCCTTCGCCGTGGCACTCGCTCCTGCGGTGCGTGCCGGCTCGGTCCAC
This sequence comes from Nocardioides daphniae, assembly GCF_004777465.1. Lineage (NCBI taxonomy): Bacteria > Bacillati > Actinomycetota > Actinomycetes > Propionibacteriales > Nocardioidaceae > Nocardioides > Nocardioides daphniae. The sequence continues at coordinate 3,379,584 of NZ_CP038462.1, read as the reverse complement.
CTGCATGGGATCGACCTCAAGGCCGGAATGGAGGTGCTCATGGGCCGCGGTCTCTTCACGAGTGTCGCCACCGACGCGGTCGAGGCAGTCGCCCTGCTCGAGGACCTGGTTGCGGACATGCAGGAACGAGCTCGGCAGTACGCCGGCACGCAACGCTCACACTGCGCCACCACGGAGAACCCGTTGCACATCGTCATGATCGATGAGCTGGCCGCCCTCACCGCCTACAACAACGAGCGCGAGCTCCAGCGCCGGGCAGAGACGGCCATCAACCTTCTGTGCTCGCAAGGCCGGGCGCCCGGCTTCATGGTCTTCGCCTGCCTGCAGGATCCCCGCAAGGAAGTCATCCCGTCGCGGGGCCTCTTCACCCAGATGGTCGGTCTTCGGCTCAAGGACATCAGTGAGACCACCATGGTCCTGGGCGAGACCGCTGCCCTGACGGGTGCCCACTGCCACCGGATCAGGCGAGACGTCCCAGGCACTGGCTACGTCGTGCCGGAGGACGGCGGACATCCCATCCTCGTCCGTGCCGGGTATGCGAGCGACGAGCTCATCCGCGAGGTCGCCCAGACGTACGCCGCCCCCGAAACACGCGAGATCGACGTGGCTGCAGTGCGTGACTCGCTCGGTCCCCGTCGACGCCCCCGATCGAGGGAGGATGTGGCATGAACGACGACTGGCGTGATCACGCCCTGTGCCGTCGCTTTCCAGACCTTCCCTGGATCGCGGAACCCCAGGACCGTAGCGAAGGCGCCCAGCAGGCCCTTGAAGCCGTCTGTCGCGCCTGTCCCGTTGCCGACGCCTGTGCCGACTTCGCCTCTCATCACCGCGTCACCAGCGCCTTCTACGCCGGTCGTGATCGCACCCCGGAGGTCGAGGCCAAGGAATCGCACGCGAACGGGGCTGCGTGATGTGGAACAGGCTCCCGACCACCGCCATCCGTGAGCTGGCCGAAGCCAACGGGGTCTGCATCCGCCCCGTCGTCCACGAGGTCACCGACACCGACACCGGACACGTCCGCGTCGTCGCCACCCCGTGCGGCGCCACCCTCGCCTCGAAGTGCCCGCCATGTGCGCAGAAGCGCCGGGTGCTGCGGATGCAACAGTGCCGAGAAGGCTGGCACCTCGAGGAAGAACCGCCCGGACCTGAGCCCAAGGACCCCGAAGAGAAGCCGGATCGGAAGCCCACCCGCCGCGTGCGCTCGACCCGGCGTCGTCAGGACGCGCCCGACCTGCCGCACCTGCCCATCGAGAAGCGCACCGTCGGATCCACGTTCATCAGCCGCACCGGCAAGACCTACCGGCCGTCGATGTTCGTCACCTTCACGCTGCCCAGCTACGGAGCCGTACGCGAGGACGGGACACCCCGCAACCCGAAGACCTACAACTACCGCCGCGCGGCCCTCGACGCCATGCACTTCCCCAAGCTGATCGACCGGGTCTGGCAGAACCTGCGCCGCTCCACCGGCTACCAGGTCCAGTACTTCGCCACCGTCGAGGCACAACGCCGCGGGGCTCCGCACCTGCACGCCGCGATCCGCGGTGCCATCCCGCGCGAGCTCCTGCGCGCCGTGAGCCGAGCGACCTACCACCAGGTCTGGTGGCCGGACCACTCCACGCCTCGCTACCTCGACGACGAGCTGCCCGTCTGGACTGACGAGCACGGCTACGTGGACCCTGCGACGGGCGTGCCGCTTCCGACCTGGGACGAGGCCATGGACGAGCTCGATGCCGATCCTGAGGCCCGCCCTGCTCACACCCTCCGGCTCGGATCTCAGGTCGACATGCAAGGGATCATCGCCTCCGAAGGCGACGCTGACCGCCGCGTGGCCTACCTGACGAAGTACCTGGCCAAGAGCTTCACCGACTCGCTCAACGCGGCCAGAGCTCACCCGACGCCAGCGCGCACACGTTCGCCGACTCCACGAAGAGATCCGCCACCTGCCCTGCTCCCCGCGGTGCAGCAACTGGCTGCGCTTCGGCATCCAGCCTTCCGAGGCTGCGGAGGGGATGGCTCCCGGCGCATGCGGCTCCAAGGCCCACGCCGAACACACCTTGGGATGCGGTGGCCGGCGAGTCCTGGTCTCGCGCAAGTGGACCGGCAAGACACTCAAGATCCATCAGGCCGACCGGGCAGAGGTCGTCCGCCAGACCCTGTTGGCTGCTGGCGTCGAGGTGCCCGAGCTCGAACGTATCGACGCGAGCGTGGTCCGGGAGGACGGCCAACAGCGCTTCCAGTGGCGAGTGTGGGATCCGCTCGAAGCCAGAGCTCCCGTCTATCGCCAGGTGATGACTCGTGCCATCGCACAACGCATCCAGTGGCGCACCGACTACGAAGCCGCCAAGGCGCGAGCAGGCCCCACGAACGCACCACCCCGTCCTCCCGATAACCAGCGCCCCCTGCTTGGGGTGGCGTCGGTCAAGGGGGAGCGAAGCGAACTCACGTAGTGACACGAAGTGCCCTTGACGGGCGACGCACCAAGCAGAACCTCTCCGTTCGGGAGGACGGGGTACCGCAACCCAGGAGGCTCACGATGACCCAGCACCTGTTCGAGATGCCGCAGACGACCACCGGCCCGGAGCCGGTCACCGTGCGGCCCAACGTCTGGCTGCTCAGCAGCGACGAGATCCCGCCGCTGCTCTTCACCTGTGAGCAGGCAGCTCGCTTCCTCAACGTCGGTCGCCACCGCATCTTCGATCTCATCCGAGTCGGTGAGCTCCGGTCGGTCAAGGTCGGAAACTCGCGCCGTATCTCGGCTCGTGCCCTGGCCGACTACGTCGCTGCGCTGGAGGTCACCAGTGGCTAACCGCAAGCGTTCCAACGGAGAAGGTTCGATCTACCAGCGCAAGGACGGGCGCTGGGTGGGCGAGTTGTACGTGAATCAGTCAGACGGCCGCCGCGTCCGTCGTCAGGTCTACGGCAAGACCCGCAAGGAGGCCGAGACGAAGCTCGCTGACTTGCGCTCCAAGTCGGACAACGGGGTTCCCATCCCCTCCACGCAGCTGACGCTGGAGCGGTTCCTTGGCGAGTGGTTGGAGCAAATCGTGGCCCCCAGGGTCCGACCGAACACGTTGAGCCACTACGCCTTCCACATCGACAAATACCTGGTCCCGGACCTCGGCACACGGCAGCTGGGCAAGCTGACCGCCCGCGAGGTGCGGCTCTACCTTGATTCGCTGGGACGGGCCGGGCGAGGGGTAAGGACGATCAGGTACGTCCACGCCACGCTGCGGGCAGCCCTCGAGGACGCAGTCCGCGAGGAACTCATCGAGAAGAACGTGGCGAAGCTCGTACGCCCACCGTCAGCACCGCGCGCAGAACGGCAGCCCCTGACGGTCGACGAGGTGAAGGTGCTCTTTCGGCAGTCACGTGACAACCGACTCCACGCGCTGCTCGTCGTCATTGCTCTGCTCGGTCTTCGTCGCAGCGAGGCCCTTGGGCTCCGCTGGGAGGACGTCGACCTGGAGGCCGGCACGCTCACCGTCAACCAGGGGCTCCATCGCGTGGACGGCAAGCTCCAAGTGATGCCGACCAAGACGGCTCGCTCTCGCCGGACCCTTCCGCTGCCCGACGTCGTGGCCGAGGTGCTTCGCGACCACCGGGATCATCAGGAGAAGGAGCGGGTGGACCTGGCGGAGCGTTGGCCCTCGTCGGGGTTCGTCTTCACCACGCCCATCGGCACACCGATCGATCCGGACAACTGCTCCAAGTTCGTCCAGGCATCGCTCAAGGCAGCTGGGGTGCGGAAGGTGCGCATGCACGACTTCCGCCACGGATGCGTCTCCGTACTTCTGGCCCTGGGCGTGCCGCCCCGCATCGTCATGGAGATCGCCGGCCACTCGGCGTTGGAGATGACGATGAACGTCTACGCGCACGTGTCCCTGGACGACAAGCGCGACGCCCTCAACAAGCTGGGCGGGCTCTTCGGCGAAGAGGCCCCGGAGGACACGGAATGAACGTCGTTGCTGTCAAGATCGCTGTCAACTGGCGAGCGACAGATGCCGCGGAGCGCAGCAGGCGCCATTCAGAAACGACAAAACCGCAGGTCATCCGGTGGATGGTCCTGCGGTTCTGGTCTGTGCGCCTGTAGGGATTCGAACCCCAAACCTTCTGATCCGTAGTCAGATGCTCTATCCGTTGAGCTACAGGCGCCCGTCGTGGCGCTCGGCGCTGCGACTCGGTAGACATTAGCCGAACAGTCGACGGGATGCGAAATCAGGGTCCCGGGCGGCGCGAGGTGACAGGGAGCGGACGCCGGAGGGCGGGGGCCGACAACGGGCGTACCCTGACGGCAGGAACTGGTGACCGCCCGCCTCACGGACCACCCACCGCACGGCGCAGAACCCAGTCCTCCCTGGCCGGCCGCGACGCTCGCGGCGGCTCCGGCTGCTCGACCAGCAGCCCGGGACGTACGCCGAAATTCGTGACCGTCGCCACAGCACGGGCTCGTTTGGTAAGACCGCGCGCGGCTGTCATGATGCGGGGGACCTCCCCGCGCGCCAGCGCGGGAGGCGTGCGGATTACCGTGGTTGCGCATCTAACGCTTCGGTGAGATCGAGGGGGATGGTGCGCAGCCCTGCTGCACACACAAAAGGGCGGGCGCCAGCCCTCCGGAATCACCGGCACATTCCATGAATTGGAGCAAGGCACGATGGCAGACGTTGAAGCAGTCCTCGACGCGGCGGGCATCACCAACCCGCACGTGCGTGAGTACGTCCAGCAGTACGCTGACCTCACCGGCGCTGAGCGGGTCGAGGTGGTGTCTGCTGACGACGACGCTCGACTGATCCAGGAGGCGCTCGACGCAGGTGAGCTCCTGCCGGCCGGCAAGGGCCGCTACTACTCGCGCTCGTACCACAAGGACACCGCCCGCTCCGAGGAGCGCACCGTCGTCGCGACCAACGACGAGAAGGACAAGGGCGTCTACAACAACTGGAAGCCGGCTTCGGAGATGAAGCCCCTCCTTCACGAGAAGATGAAGGGCGCTTCCGCCGGCAAGACCATGTACGTGATCCCCTACCTGATGGCACCGGCGGGCAACGCCCTCGCGCCGTGGGGCGTGGGTGTCGAGCTGACCGACAACCGTCCGGTCGTGCTCCACATGATCCGCATGGCTCGCGTCGGCGCCTGCTTCGTCAACGAGCTCGAGGACCAGAACCAGTTCGTCCGCGCCGTCCACGTCACCGGCGACCTCCCCAACCTGGGCCAGGGCACCGACGACGACCAGCGCTGGTTCGTGACCGTCGCCGACGAGCGCACGATCCTGCACTACGGCTCCTCGTACGGCGGCAACGCGCTCCTGGGCAAGATCGCCCACGGCCTGCGCCAGGCTGCGTACGACGGCTGGTCCTCCAAGAAGTTCCTCGGCGAGCAGTACATGCTCATCGGCATCAAGGACAAGGAGACCGGCAAGACCTACCACGTCACCGGCGGTTTCCCGAGCGCCTCGGGCAAGACCAACCTCGCCATGATGCTCCCGCCGGACGCCCTGGGCGACCGCTACGAGGTCTACTTCTACGGCGACGACATCGCCTGGCTGTGGGTCGACGAGAAGACCGGCAAGTTGATGGCGATGAACCCGGAGAACGGTGTCTTCGGTGTCGCCAAGGACACCAACGAGACCACCAACCCGACCGCGCTCGGCTCGATCGACGAGTCCAGCGAGGCCATCTTCACCAACGTCGCCTACAACCCCACCACCCAGGAGGTCTGGTGGGAGGGTCGCACCAAGAACCCGCCGGCCGACGTCACCGGCTGGGAGGACTGGCGCGGCAACCTGATTTCGGAGCGCACCGAGGCCCAGAAGGACGACCCGTGGGCGCACCCGAACAGCCGCTTCACCACCACGCTGTCCAAGGTCCCCAACATCGCCCCCGACTGGGACGAGGCGGCCGGCGTGCCGGTCGACGCGATCATCTTCGGTGGCCGCACCCGTGACCGCGAGCCGCTGATCCGTGCGATCACCGACGTCGCCGAGGGCGTGTACGACGGCCTCACCCTGGGCGCGGAGGCCACCTTCGCCGCCGAGGGCACCGAGGGCGTCCTGCGCTACGACCCCATGTCGAACCGCCCCTTCATGGCGTACGGCGAGGGCGACTACGCGCGTCACTACCTCGACATCATCAACGCCGCCAGCGACAAGCCGCTCTTCGCGCACGTCAACTGGTTCCAGCGTGGCGAGGACGGTCGCTTCCTGTGGCCCGGCTACCGCGACAACCTGCGTCCGCTCCTGTGGCTCATGCAGCTCAAGAACGGCGAGGTCGAGGGCGTGCAGACGCCGGTCGGCATCCTCCCCAAGAAGGAGGAGCTCAACCTCGAGGGCCTCGAGATCGACGCGGACGACCTCGACGCCGTCCTGCGCATCGACAACGCCCGCTGGCAGCAGGAGATCGGTCACCGCACCGAGCACCTCGAGCAGTTCCCGAACATGCCGAGGAGATCTGGGAGGCCCACAACCGTGTGAAGGCCGCCCTGGAGGCCGACGGCGAGTGATCTCAGTCGTCTGAGCGGACTCGTTCTGCCGACCGGCCCCGGACTCCTCGGAGTCCGGGGCCGGTTGCATTTGTATGCCGTCCACGTTTGCTCGCCACGTGTGCAATTATCTGCAAGTCAGGCGCGCTCTGCCGCGCACGCCGGGGACGAGAGGGTGAGGTCCGTGCCCCAGTACGGCCCTGAGGACAGGGAGCTGTTCGAGCAGGTCGCGACCCCCTTGTACGAGGCCGTGGTCGCGACGGGGAGCATCTCCGCCGACGACGCCCGCCTCGCCGTCGCCGAGACGCGAGCGGCCTTCGACCTGCTCGTGCGGATGGGCCTGCTCGTCGCCGAGGGCGACCGGATGGTCCCGGTCGACCCGTCCACTGTCTCCTCGCTCGTCGTCGCCCCGATGGGCCAGCAAGGCGCCACGCTGATCTCCGAGTCGGCGCACTGGGCCCAGGCCTTCACCGGCCTCGGCCACATGTGGCGCAAGGCGCCGGGCGTCGCCACCGGTGCCTTCACCGAGGTGCGCGGCGAGGCCATCAACCCCTTCATCGCCTCCGTGGTCGCCGACGCCGAGTTCGAGCTGCTGACCGCCCAGCCGCAGACGGGGCGCAACGCCGCGACCCTCGCCGCGGCCACCCAGCGCGACATCGCCGCCCTCGAGCGCGGCGTCAAGATGCGCACGCTCTACCAGCACTCGGCCCGCCGCAGCCGCGTCACCCACAAGTACGTCGCAGCCGTCAGCGCGCGCGGTGCGGAGGTGCGTACGCTCGACGAGTTCTTCAACCGCCTCATCGTGGTCGACCGCCGGATCGCGGTCGTCCCCGGCCACGAGGGCCTGGCCGTGGCGCTGGCGGTGCGCGAACCCTCGATGGTCGCCTACCTGGTCGACATGTTCGAGCGGACCTGGGAGCGGTCGCGCCCCTTCGCCAACCGCGAGAGCACGGTGAGCCGCGACATCGCCGCCGAGCAGCGGGCGATGACGATCCGGATGCTGATCGCCGGCTACGCCGACCCCGCCAGCGCCAAGCGCCTCGGGGTCAGCCCGCGCACCTACGCCGGCTACGTCTCGGAGCTGAAGGCCGAGTTCGAGGCGCAGACGCGCTTCCAGCTGGGGTACGAGATGGGTCGCCGCGGAGTCTCGGGCCAGGAGGTCTTCGAGGAGTCGGACGGCGACTGACGCGTCGTACGCGCGTCGTCAGGAGACATGAAAGGACGACGGCAGCGGCCCTGGGGTCGCTGCCGTCGTCCTCGCGAGACCGGCCTTGGCGGAGGCGTGGGATGCGTGGTCCGACGGGGGATCGGGGACGCACCTGGTCTCGCTTGCCAGTTGTCAGCGACCTCCGCCGCTGATGTAGCCCCAGCTCGTGTCGAGCTTGGCTTGGGCTGACGCGACGCTGGCGTTGACGCTGAGGAGTGCAGCAACGGCAGCAATGGCAAGTACGCGGGCGATCTTCATCTGGTCACCTTCTCGGGGTAGTGGGGGTGGGGTTCCCAACTGCTCTCATTCTTGGGTGACGAATCAGTTCCGTCACTCGGAATGGCACTGCAAGTTTCTGCAATGCACGAACTTGTAGAACGGGACGCTGCCGAGTCAGCGGGGTCTCTGCACCCAAACTCGCAGACCGAAACCCCTCCGCGCAAGGTGCCGCTCGCGTCGCCGCCGTGCAGAGATGTGCAGATCCGTGAGGTCGTGAGGCGAAATGCGAAGACTCCGCCCGAGCGTGGCTCGGGCGGAGTCCTGACTGGCGGAGGCGGCGAGATTTGAACTCGCGAGAGGTTTGACCCTCAACCCGCTTAGCAGGCGGGCGCCATAGACCGGACTAGGCGACGCCTCCATGCAGCGACCACAGGCTACAAGGCAGCCTGCCCGGTCGCCAATCAGCCCCCCAGGGGCCGGATGCCGTGACCTCGGTTGAGGTGGGCGGCGACGTCGTTGGCGAACTCCTCGCGGTCGACGTGGAGGACAGCGACGGGGATCGACGTCGTACGCCCGTCGCGCAGCCGCAGCACCACGACGGGCGAGCCCAGTCGCTCGCTGGTGACGGCGTCCTCGACGTCCTTCCAGCGGGCGGCGTCGACGCCGGCGCCGCGGATCCGGCGGACCTGGTAGCCCTCGTCGGTGAACCGGACGACCCAGCCGTTGGTGAAGACCATCAGGCCGACGACGGCGACGATGACGACCAGGCACGGCACGAGCAGCACGGCGCTGTGCCAGTTGGCCACCGCGACGCCCAGGGTCACGAGCGCGACGACGACGGCCATGGCCAGCATCGTCAGTCCCAGCAGGCGGGCGGTCAGGGCGGGGGAGAATCGATAGTCGGACACCACGACCCGATTGAACACAACCCGTGAACTCTCCTCCAAAACGGCCTTGCCAGCGTGACGTGACGGACGTCACACTCGGGGGTCACGAGCATTTCACCTTCTCGGGAGGCGTCATGAGCAAATCCGGAGCAGGGGCCCTGGATCCCTCGATCCCCGTCCAGCGGCAGGCGCCCGACAGCGCCGACGCACTCACCCGCGCCATCGCCGACCTCGACCGCCTCGCCGACGGACCGCTCGGGGTCTGGCGTGCGACCCTGCTCGCCCGGCTCGACGAGGTGCGCGAGCTGCTGGTGGTGGAGTCGCCCGGTCCGGTCGACTGGCTCGAGGCGCGCCGGTCGGTCGCGGTGCGCGAGCGCAACGTGCTGCTCGACCGACTCACCGTGCAGCGCCACCAGGTGCTGGGCGTCGAGGACGTCGACCGCACGTCGTACGAGGTGCGGCGCCTGGTCGCGGACGTACGACGTCACCTGCAGCGGCTGCACGACATCGCCTACGACGAGGTGGAGTTCGAGGCGGGCGGGTCGGAGTGAGGCGGCACACCGAGACTGCGGGTCGTCGGAGCGCCTAGACTGCTCCGCGAGCGCCCCAGGGCGCCGAGGAGGGGTGCCGGAGCGGCCGATCGGAACCGCCTTGAAAGCGGTCGTAGGGAGACCTACCGCGGGTTCGAATCCCGCCCCCTCTGCCACGCCTGCCCCGCAGGAACGCCACAGCCCCCGGTCGGAATGACCGGGGGCTGCGTCGTCGTCAGGTGTCGAGCGAACTCAGTCGTCGTCCTCGTCCTCGTCGTCGCCCTCCTCGATGGCCTCCTCGAGGTAGTCAGCGGCGGCACGCAGCAGCTGCACGGCCACCTCCGGGTCGACGCCGCCCAGCAGGATCTTCAGGCCCAGGTCGGCGGGGAGGTCGAAGTCCCACTCGTCGTCCTCGGGGGCGCCCTCGCTGAGGTCCACGAGCTCGAGGTGGAGGCCCGGGCTCTCGTGGCTGACGGTCGCGACGTGCTCCGCGGACTCGTCGGCGATCATCTGTGCGGCGATGCTCAGCACTGCCTCTTCGTGGTCGTGGTCGTGGCTCATGGGTCTCCTTGGTCGCTGGGTGGAGCGAGCCTAGCCCGAGCGTGTGAGTGAGGTCTCCCGGCCTTGCGGGCGCGCCACCCCGTGAAGGTCCTACATTGGCCCCATGAGGCAGCGATGGTTCTCGTCCCCCGACGACGCGGCCGAGCGGTTGCGGGCGGCGGGCTACCTCGCCGACACCGCCACCGCGACGACCACCTTCCTGACCGGCGCGCTGGAGAAGCCGCTGCTCCTCGAGGGCCCGGCCGGCGTCGGCAAGACCGAGCTCGCCAAGGCGGTGGCGCGGGCGTGCGGCGCCGACCTCGTGCGCCTGCAGTGCTACGAGGGGCTCGACGAGGCCCGTGCGCTCTACGAGTGGAACTACAAGAAGCAGCTGCTGCGCATCCAGGCCGCCGGCGGTGACCAGGACTGGTCGAGCACCCACGACGACATCTTCGACGAGGAGTTCCTGCTCACCCGCCCGCTGCTCACCGCGATCCGGCGCGAGGAGCCGACGGTGCTGCTGATCGACGAGGTCGACAAGACCGACGTCGAGGTCGAGGGCCTGCTGCTGGAGGTGCTCAGCGACTTCCAGGTGACCATCCCCGAGCTCGGCACCATCACCGCCACCTGCCGCCCCTTCGTCGTGCTCACCTCCAACGCCACCCGTGAGCTCTCCGAGGCCGTGAAGCGGCGCTGCCTCTACCTGCACCTCGACTACCCCGACCTCGAGCGGGAGCGCGAGATCGTGATGGGACAGGTGCCCGAGGTCGACGAGGCCGTCGCCCGCCAGGTCGTCGAGGTCGTCGGTCGGCTGCGCGACCTCGACCTCAAGAAGGCCCCCTCGATCGCCGAGACGATCGACTGGGCCCGCACCCTCGTCGCGCTCGAGATCGGTGACCTCGACGAGGCCGCCGTCGTCGCCACGCTCGGCGCGGTGCTCAAGCATGCGTCCGACCTCGACAAGGCCGTACGCGAACTCAAGGCACACAGGAGGACACGATGACCACTCCCACCACCACCCGCACCGTCGCCGTCGCCGTCGACGGCTCGGACGCCAACCGGGCCGCCCTCGACTGGGCGGTGATGCACGCGGAGGCCGCCGGAGCCGACCTGCTCGTCGTCACGGTCGCCGAGCCGTACGAGGTCATCGGCCCCTACGTCCCCGAGATCTCCCCGACCGAGTACCTCGAGCCGGTGGTGCGTGCCGCCGTCGAGAAGGCCCGCGAGACCCTCCCCGCCGAGCGGGTGAAGACATCGCTGACCCTCGGGCACCCCGTGCCGGTGCTGCAGGAGCTCTCCGCGTCGTACGACGTCCTCGTGCTCGGAAAGCGCGGCCTGGGAGCCTTCGGCCGCCTCGTGATGGGTTCGACCTCCATCGCCGTCGCCGGTCGCTCGTCCGCGCCCGTCGTCGTCGTGCCCGACGGCTGGGAGGCGCAGTCGCGCCTCGACGCCCCGGTGGTGGTCGGCGTCGACGTCGACAAGGACCACACGGCCGGGCTCCGCTTCGCCTTCGAGCTGGCGAAGGCGCGCAACGTCGACCTCAAGGCCGTGCAGGTGTGGGAGCCGCACCCGGCGCTCACCGCCGACTCGCAGGTCTACCTCACCGCCTTCGACGACTGGGTGGCCGCCTCGGGCGCCGAGTTCAAGACGCGGCTCAAGGAGATGGCGACCGACTTCCCCGACGTGGTGGTCGAGGTCGTGCAGGTCATCGGGCAGCCCGCCCGGCACCTGCTCGAGGAGGCCAGCCAGGCCCAGGCACTGGTGCTCGGCCGTGACGCCAAGGAGCGCCTCAGCGGCTTCTCCCTGGGGTCGGTGGCCCGCGGCGTGCTGCACCACTCCGACGTGCCCGTCGCCGTGATCCCCGCCTGAGCCCGAGCCTGACTGAACCTGGCTGAGCTGTCGATGTCGCTCCTGGACCGCCACCTCGGCTTCGTCGAGGCCCTGCGTGAGGCGGGACTCTCCGTCTCCCTCGCGGAGGGGCTCGACGCGGTGGCGGCACTGGGTGCGGTGGGCTGGCACGACCGGGAGACCGTCCGCACCGTCTATGCCGCGACCGTGGTCAAGCGGCAGACCCAGCGCGTCACCTTCGACGGCCTCTTCGACCTGTGGTTCCCCCGGCTGGTCGGGGAGGGCGCCGGCGCCGAGCCGCTCGAGGACGAGACCGGGTTGCGCGACTCGGCGGCGCAGCTGCGGGACTTCCGCGAGCGGCTGGCCGAACGGATGTCCGAGGGGCCGCCCGAGCAGAGCCCGGAGATGGCGACCGAGGCGATGGGTCGCTTCGGTCGGATGCCCGGGCGCGCACCGGGGCAGACCGGGTGGTCGCCCTACAACACGCTGCGCCGGGTGGCGCCGGACGAGCTCGTCGGTCGGCTCGTCGAGGCGCTGATGGGCCAGGGGATGGGCGAGGAGGAGGCCGACCAGGAGGCCCGCGCCCGGGTCCAGGGCTTCCGTACGCAGGTGGAGGCCGAGGCGCTGCGTCGGCTCGCCGCCGAGCGCGACCTGGTCGAGCTCGCGCGCACGACGTTGCGCCCCACGATCGAGAAGCTGGAGTTCACCTCCGCGCGCAAGGCCGACCTGGAGGAGCTGCGCAAGGCGCTCTATCCGTTGGCCCGCAAGCTCGCGACACGCCTGACCAAGGAGCAGCACGCGCGGCGACGGGGGACGCTGGACTTCCGGCGGACCGTGCGGTCGTCGCTCGCCACCGGTGGGGTGCCGCTGGAGACCCACCACCGGCCGAAGCGGCCGCACCGCAGCGAGCTCGTCGTGCTGTGCGACGTGTCGGGGTCGGTGGCCAACTTCGCCCAGTTCACGTTGATGCTGGTCTTCGCCCTGCGCGAGCAGTTCACCAAGGTGCGGGCCTTCACCTTCGTCGACGACGTCCACGAGGTCACCGACGTCTTCCGGCCGGGCGCCGACCCGGGCGAGGTCTTCGCCGAGCTCGCCTCCCGCAGCGCCCACGCGGCCCGCTTCGGACGGACGAACTACGGGGCCGCGTTCAGCCGCTTCGTCGAGGAGTACGCCGACGCGCTCGGCCCCAGGACCACCCTGCTGATCCTGGGGGACGCGCGGTCGAACTACCGCAACCTCGCCGAGGAGGTGCTGGCCGACATGGTCGACCGGTCACGGCGTGCCATCTGGCTCAACCCCGAGCACACCCGTCACTGGGGGACCGGCGACTCCGCGGCGCCGGTCTACGGCGAGGTCGTGCCGATGACGGAGTGCCGTAACCTCACCCAGCTGTCGGAGTTCGTGCACGACCTGGTGTGAGGGTCAGGCGCTGCGGTGGAGCGGGCGGCCGGTCAGGCGGGGGTGTCGGCGGAGCCGGGCGGGCTGCAGATCGTCGCCGGGCCCACGGACTTCACGGAGGTCGGGGCCTTTCCGACGTCGCGCATCGGCACCCGACCGTCGCCGACGACGACGACCACGCCGGGACCGAGCGCCTTGCCCTTGACCACCGTGGCGTTGCGGAACTGCGCCCGCACCAGCGCCACGGCCGGGTTCTTGGCGTTCTCGGCCCAGATCTGGACCCCGCGCACCTTGGCGTCGGGGACGTTGCCGGTCCTGGCCTCGACGAACCCGCGGCCGGCCAGGTCACCCATGGTGCGGGAGGCGAGGCCGTTGCGCCTGCTGGCGTTGAAGACGCTGACGGTCACCTGCGCCGGGAAGACCTCCTGGCCCTTGGCGATCCGGGTGTCCACGCAGGGAGGCAGGTCCTCACTCGTCGGGAAGGGAGAGGTCAGCGCGACCCAGCCGACGACAGCGGCGAGGACGACGAGGGCGACCAGGGACGCCAGCGTCACCCGCGCGGTGGCGGCGGGGCTCATCAGCCGTCCCCGTCGATCACGTGGATGCGGGCGTGCAGGACGCTGCGCTGGTGGAGCGCCGCCCGCAGGGCGCGGTGCAGCCCGTCCTCGAGGTAGAGGTCGCCCTTCCAGCGCACCACGTGGGCGAAGAGGTCGCCGTAGAAGGTGGAGTCCTCGTCCAGCAGCGCGGCCAGCTGCAGGGTGTCCTTCGTGGTGACCAGCTGGTCGAGCCGGACCTGGCTGGGCGGGATCGCTGCCCAGGCGCGCGAGGACAGCTGGGGGTCGGGGTAGGGCCGACCGTCGCCCACGCGCTTGAAGATCACGCCGCGACTATATCGACGGTCTGGGTGCATGCTCGGAGGTCCGTCCGCTGGTTAGGGTGCAGCCATGAGCGACATGCCCAGCCACCCCGTGGTGCAGAAGGTGCTCGACGGCTACGCCTTCACCGGACCCGCGATCGAGCTCGGTGGCCTGGTGGTCGACGAGGCGACGGTCACCGACGTCCCGGTGCGGATCCCGCTGGCGATGGTCAACCGGCACGGACTCGTCGCCGGAGCCACCGGCACGGGCAAGACCGTCACCCTGCAGCTCCTGGCCGAGCAGCTCTCCTCCCAGGGCGTCCCGGTCTTCGCGGCCGACGTCAAGGGCGACCTCTCCGGGCTCAGCCTCGAGGGGGCGGGCGGGGAGAAGCTGCTCGCCCGCACCTCCGCCATCGGGCAGGACTGGCAGGCGAGGTCGAACCCGGTCGAGTACTACGCCATCGGCGGCGACGGGATCGGCATCCCGCTGCGCGTGACCATGGCCGCCTTCGGCCCGATGCTGCTGGCCAAGGTGCTCGAGCTCAACGACACCCAGGAGTCCAGCCTCGGGCTGATCTTCCACTACGCCGACGTCAACGGACTGCCCCTGCTCGACCTCGCCGACCTGCGGGCCGTGGTGGCGCACCTCGTCAGCGACGAGGGCCGGGCCGACCTCAAGGGACTCGGTGGGCTCTCCAGCGCGACCGCCGGGGTCATCCTGCGCGAGCTCATCGCCTTCGAGGCCCAGGGCGCCGACGTCTTCTTCGGCGAGCCCGAGTTCGAGGCCGCGGACCTGATCCAGGTGACGCCCGACGGACGCGGCCTGATCAGCCTGGTCGAGCTGCCCACCCTGGCCAGCAAGCCGGCCGTCTTCTCGACCTTCCTGATGTGGCTGCTCGCGGACCTCTTCCACGACCTGCCCGAGGTCGGCGACCTCGACCGGCCCAAGCTGGTCTTCTTCTTCGACGAGGCGCACCTGCTCTTCAAGAACGCCTCCCAGGGCTTCCTCGACCAGATCGCCCAGACCGTGCGCCTGATCCGGTCGAAGGGGGTCGGCGTCTTCTTCGTGACCCAGAGCCCCACCGACGTGCCTGACGAGGTGCTGGCCCAGCTCGGGTCGCGCATCCAGCACCAGCTGCGTGCCCACACCCCCAACGACGCCAAGGCGCTCAAGGCCACCGTCAACACGTATCCCACGACCGAGTACGACGACCTGGGCCAGGTCATCACCGGCCTCGGCATCGGTGAGGCGGTCGTGACCGTGATGAGCGAGCGGGGCGCGCCCACCCCGGTCGCCTGGACGCGGCTGCGCGCGCCCGAGTCCCGCATGGGCGCCGCCGACACCGACGCCATGCAGGCCGTCGTCGCGGCCAGCCCCCGCCACGCCAAGTACGCCGAGCCCGTCGACCGCGAGTCGGCCCACGAGATCCTCACCGCCAAGCTGGAGGAGGGCGCGCGCAAGGCCGCCGAGGACGCTGCCGCCAAGGAGCAGGCCCGCGAGGCGGAGGCGGAGGCCAAGGCCGCGAAGAAGGCACCCGCCCGCAAGAAGGCGCCGGCCAAGGAGCCCGACGGCATCGTCGACCAGGTGGTGAAGTCGCCGGTCTTCAAGGACTTCATGCGCACGGCCGCGCGCGAGATCGCCCGAGGCATGTTCAGGTCCGGTCGCCGCTGACGGCGACCACGGGGGTTCGGGCGGGCACCTGCGCCACCTGGAACGCCCGAGGGGCGCGGCCGCGCGTCGTGAGGCGGGCGCGACCGGGCGGCGTACGGGAGTCGGGGGTGGCGGTCAGGTCCAGCGTGGCCGCGTCGAGGTCCGTGAGCGCCTGGACCAACGGGTCGTGGCCGCGGGTGCCACGTCCGGTGCGCTGGGCCACCACGACCCGCAGGCCGACGTCCCGGGCCACGGGTAGCAGCGGTGCGAGCCGGTGCAGCCCGCTCTCCTGCCCGCCGCCGGCAGTGACCAGGTCGTGGTCGTCGACCACCACGACCACCTCGGCGCCGGTCCACCAGCTGCGTGAGCGCAGTGACTCGGCGTCCACGCCCGGTCCGGGCACCCGTCCCTCCAGGTAGGTGGCGAGGTCGGCGAGGGCGGCCCCGGTCTGTCGTCGTGAGACCAGGAGGTGCAGCAGGTGGTCGTGGCCCACGACCCCCTCGAGCGTGCCGCGCGGGTCGACGACGACGACCTGGAGCTCGCTCGGGGTGTGGACCCGGGTGACTTCGTGCAGGTACGTCCGCAGCGCGCTGCTGCGCCCCGAGCCGTGGGTGCCCCGGACGACGAGGTGCCGCTCCGTGTCGAGGTCGAGCACCACCGGCTCCGGGTCGCCGTCGGCACCCAGCAGGAGGGCACGGGCGGGGGGGCGCCGCGGCGCAGGGCGTCGAGGTCGACGGACTCGGGAAGTCGGACGATCCGGGCGGGCCGGGGCCCGCTCCAGTGCAGGTCGACGGCGGCCACCAGGTCAACCACCTCGGAACTCTCGTCGAGGGCGGGGAGAGCGGTCAGCAGGTGCAGGCCGACGCCCACGAGCCCTCGCCCGGGGACGGAAGCGGGCACGGTCGCCGCGCGGGCCCTGTGGACCACCGACTCGGCCGGGTCGCCGAGGCGCAGCTCCAGCCGGGAGCCGAAGAGGTCGCGCACGGCGGGGCGCAGGTCGGCCCACCGAGGCGTGGCCACCACCAGGTGGACCCCGAAGGTGAGGGCGCGCTCGGCGAGCCGTTGCAGCGCGGACTCGAGCTCGTAGTCGTCGCCGCGCAGCGTGCCCCATCCGTCGACGACCACGAAGACCTCCCCGTAGCCGTCGTCGACCTGCCCGGCGGCGCGGGCACGGACGTACGCCTCGAAGCCGTCGAGGCCGTGGTCGCGGAAGAGCGCCTCGCGGCGGTCGACGACCTCCTTGATCTCCTGGGTGACCCGCGGGAGCAGGTCGTCACCGCGGGCGGCGTGCCCGACGACGTGGGGGAGCGACGCCAGCGGTCCGAGGCCCCCGCCGCCGAAGTCCAGGAGGAAGAGCTGCACCTCGACCGGGGTGGCGCTGAGCGCGAGGCCGGCCACGATCGTGCGCAGCGCCGTGGTCCGGCCGCTGCGCGGGCCGCCCACGACGGCGCAGTGGCCCGTCGCTCCGGTCAGGTCGAGGGTCCAGACGTCACGGCGCTGCTCGCGAGGTCGGTCGACGACGCCGACCGGAACCAGTCGTCCGGGCGCGGAACGACCGCGCGGCGAGTGCAGCCCGAGGGTCGGGTCGCGGCGTACGTCCCCGAGCAGCTCGCCCAGCGAGAGCGACTTCTCCAGGGGTGGCAGCCAGATCGCGCGGGCCCGAGGGGTGCCTGCGACGCGGCGTACGACGAGGTCGAGCGTGCTCAGCGTCGACGCCTTCGTGGGAGCGGGCAGGCGGTCGACCGGCGCGGTCGGCGGCCAGGGCAGGGGGAGCAGGGTCCAGGGCAGCGGGCGGCGCTGGACCGGAGCGGCGGCGACGCGTGTGGGCGGCGGTCCCGAGACGTACGCCGCGGTGAACCGCCGCAGGCCGCCCGTCCCGGTGCTGAGGTAGCCGGCGCCGGGCACCGACGGCAGCGAGAAGGCATCGGGGACGCCGATCGCGGCGCGGGACTCCGCGGCGGAGAAGGTGCGCAGCCCGATCCGGAAGGACAGGTGCGTCTCGAGCCCACGCAGCCGCCCCTCCTCGATGCGTTGGGAGGCCAGCAGAAGGTGCACGCCCAAGGAGCGCCCCACGCGGCCGATGGCGACGAAGACGTCGATGAACTCAGGGCGGGCGGAGAGCAGCTCGGAGAACTCGTCGATGCAGACGAAGAGGCTCGGCAGGGCCTCCGACGAGGCGTCGCGGGCACGGGCCTCGCGGTGGTCGGCCAGGGAGGAGTGGCCGTGGGCCCGCAGCAGCTCCTGGCGGCGGACGAGCTCACCGGTGAGCGTGTCGGCCATCCGGTCGACCAGCGACAGGTCGTCGCCGAGGTTGGTGACCAGGGCCGAGACGTGCGGCAGGTCGGAGAGGCCGGCGAAGGTCGCGCCACCCTTGAAGTCGACGAGCACCATCGCCAGGTCGTCGGGGGAGTGCGTCATGGCGAGACCGAGCACCAACGTCCGCAGCAGCTCCGACTTGCCCGACCCAGTCGCGCCGACCACCAGCCCGTGCGGGCCGTCACCGCCGTGCGCCGACTCCTTGAGGTCCAGCACGACCGGTCGGTGGTCCTCGTCGAGCCCGATGGGCACGGCCAGCCGCGAGTGGTGGGTGGGCCAGGTCGTCTGCGGTGACCAGCCGTCGAGGTCCTGGAGCCCGATCAGGGACGGGAGGTCGTCGAGGGCGGGGCGGTCCTCGGCCCTCGACGGCCGGTGGGCGCCGTCGAGGCGTCGCGCGACTTTCTCTGCCAGCGTGGGGCTGCACGGGTCCGGCGTGAAGCCGGTCGTCGCGTCCGGGGTCTGCCACGTCGCGGTGGTGCCGTGCAGGCGTACGACGCTCCTCCGGCTGACCGGCTCGGCGAGGTCTCGAGGGGTCAGCCTCACGACCGTGGTGGCGTCGGGCACCGACCCTGGGGAGTGGTGCTCGCCAACGACCAGCAGGGTGTGACGGCGCTCGTCTACCGGCAGGTCCTCGACGTGGGCCAGGACCAGGCGGAGGCCGGCTGCCACGTCGTGCTCGGTCTCCGAGCGGTGGTGCGGCAGCCACTTCACCCAGTCCCAGTGGGGCAGCTCCTCGGGTGGCGCCAGCAGGGCGATCCGCAGGGCGGCAGGGTGGTGCGCCGCCGCACTCTGCGCCAGCAGCAGTCGTACGAAGGCCAGCCGCTCGGCGGCGTCGCCGGTGACGGTCACCTCGTCCCAGTCCCGCCAGTCGAGGCCCAGCGGGAGCACCCGGTGCAGGCGCGCGTCGGCCGTCAGGGCCCGCACGGCGCCCACCGCCATCGGGTCGGCGCGGTCGGGGTCCTCGGGCGGTGACACCTGCGGCGCATGCTCAGGGGGCAGCGAGGCGGAGCCGATGCGGACAGGGCCGAGTTCACGCCCCCCAGCGCCTGCCTCGTGGACCCGGCAGAGGAGCGACGGCAGCTCGGCCTCAAGACGGGCCCGGCGCTCCGACGCGGCGGCGTCGACCTGCTCCCGCGCCCGGGCGAGCTGGCGCAGGAAGGTCCGGCGTACGTCGTCGATGCGCTGCTGGTGCTGCCGGCGCTGCCGCACGAGCTGGGTGCCGAGCAGCAGAGAGGTGGAGAGCAGGAAGAAGCCGCCGCCCACCAGGGCACGGGTCTGGCCCACGCCCGACATCCCGGCCATCATCACCATCGAGCCGAAGCCCGCGAGCATCGGCAACGCACCGGTCAGCACGGTGCTGCTGCCCTCCGGGGTGGGCAGCGTCGGGGGCGCCGGGACGGTGGTCGGACCAGTCGTCTGGGTGCTCACGGTGCCTCCTGGGGTCGGGTGTCCGGGAACAGTAGGTGGCGCGCGGCATGCCCTGCCGAGGTCGCGGGTCGCTCCTGTGAGCAACGTCGTCCGCCGGCTCCTGTGGACGGGAAGTGGCGCCCGGGAACGTCGTTCTCCACAGATTTCGCCCTTCTGCTCCGCGACGGTGGCGCCGGCCCCTGACCGGTCGGAAAGGTGCTCGGGGCGGGGACGACCGTCGCCGCAGTCTCGGACCAGGGGAGGAACGGATGAGTCAGTTGAGCCATGGAGACCTCGTCGTCGGAGAGGGGGTGCTGGCCGCCGCCGCCGATGCCGTGACGCAGGCGCGCTCCGACGTGGCCACCCTCAGCCAGCAGCTGGCGGGGCAGATCGAGGCCTTGGAGAGCAGCTGGAAGGGCGACGGTGCGCGCGCGTTCGAGCGGCTGCACCGCGCGTGGCAGGACAAGCAGCAGCGGGTCGTGGGGGCACTCGACGGCCTCTCCGCCGCGCTGGAGGAGACCGGTCGCGACGCGGTCGCCACCGACACCGCACAGGCCGACGCCACCCAGCGGCTGATCAGCCGGCTGGGTTGAGGGGAGACGACATGTTCAGCGGAATCCAGGTCGACCACGGTCAGCTCG
This sequence comes from Nocardioides daphniae, assembly GCF_004777465.1. Lineage (NCBI taxonomy): Bacteria > Bacillati > Actinomycetota > Actinomycetes > Propionibacteriales > Nocardioidaceae > Nocardioides > Nocardioides daphniae. Next base: position 3,359,613 of record NZ_CP038462.1, on the reverse strand, counting down.
ACGAGGCGAGCCGCGACCTCGTCCAGGCAGCCGTCCGGATCGAGGGGCGCCTCGACCAGCTGGAGTCGGAGCTCGCGCCGCTGCGCTCCAGCTGGGGCGGGTCCGCGCAGGAGAGCTACGTGCTCGCCCAGCGCCAGTGGGACGCAGCCATGGTCGAGATGGTCACGCTGCTGCGTGACTTCTCGGTCGGGGTCACCGAGGCCAACGAGGCCTACCGGGCCGCGGACCTTCGCGGTTCCCGACGCTTCGGCTGACCGTGGCGACCCCGTCCCTGCTCCGGGTTCAGGTCACGGCCCAGCGCCGTCGACTCGACGTCAGCCTGCCGGCCGAGGTGGCCCTGTGGGAGTTCCTCCCCGAGGTGCTGCGCGGGCTCGGGTGGCGGCACGACCACGCGCGCACCGTCCTGGTGACGGCGGCCGGGAGGCGGCTCGACCCGGAGCGGGGGCTGCACGGTCAGGACGTCGTCGACGGTGACGTCCTGACCGTGGCGCACGCCCAGGAGCACCAGCCCGCCGTCCTGCGTGACGACCTGATCGAGGCGGTCCACGAGCGTGCGCGGGTGGTGCTGCCGTCGTGGAGCGACGGGGCTGCGGCACGTGCCCGCGTCGTCGCACCACTGGTCCTCGCCGGGCTGGTGGTGGCGGTCCTGTCCACCGCGCCGCTCCCTCCGCTCCTCGTGGCCGTGGCCTCGTCAGGGACGCTCGGGGTCCTTGCCGTGGCGGCGTACGTCGGACGCGACGGCCCGACCTGGGGCGCGGTCACGACGGCCTGGCTGGCGGTGGCCTGCGCCTCGTCGGTGGGACGTTCCGGGGCGCTCGTGCTGGGGCTCGGTGCCGGCGACGTGGGGGTGGTCGCCGCGCTGGCGGCCGGCGCGGTCGGCCTCGTCGCGCTCCTCGTGCACGGCGCGTACTGGCCACTGCACCTCCCGCCCCTCGTCGCCGTCGCGGTGTGGACCGCGGCCGGAGCGTTGACCGTCCCCGTGGGGGTGCCGCGGTGGGAGGTGCTGCTGGTGGTGCTCGCCGGAGCCACGCTCGTCTCGACGGCGGTCCCGGCCCTCACGGTCGGCGCCACCGTGGCCCGCAACCGGGGCGAGCCGGAGTCGACGATCGACGTGGAACGGTTGGACGTCGACATCCTCACGGCGCACCGCCTGGTCCTCGCCCTGCACCTGGCCGGCAGCCTCCTGCTACTGGCGCTCGTGCCGTACGCCGTGGGCGGCGGCGCGCTGCCGGTCGGCGCCCTCCTCGTCCTCGGTGCCGTGCGGCTGCTCCGGCTGCGGCACCAGCGCACCGCCGCGATGGTGGCCGCTGGCCTCGCCAGTGCGCTCCTGACCTCGGCGTGGCTGGTGCTGCACGTCGTGCTCGCCCGTCCGGACTGGGTCCCTTGGGTCCTGGCCGTCGCGCTCGGTGCCGCGGTGGCCGTTTGCCTGGCCACTGCCCTGACGGGTGGAGCCCGCGAGCGAGCGGGTGCCGGGGCGTGGTGGGGATGGTGCGGGGACGCCGCGGAGATGGTCCTGGTGGTCGTGCTGCCGCTCACCGTGACCGCTGCGCTGTGGTGGGACCGGTGGTTCACGTGGTGACGCGGGCGGAGGAGCTCGCCGCCCACCGGTGGATCCGGAACCATGCGGCGGCCTCACTCTTCGGCCGGGCACGGGCGTACGCACGTCCCCAGGGCCCGGCGCCGGGCGCGGGCGTGCTGACCGGCGTCCTCATGGCCTGCGTCGTGTGGGCCGCGCCGGTCGTCGTCGACGCCGTGCGCCAAGGAGCTCCGTCCTCGGGAGAGCCGGGCCACCCTCCGGCGCCGGCGCTCGCGGGACGGTGACGGTGGCGACACCGGAAACGCAGGACGCCGGCTCGCGTGGGCGAGCCGGCGTCCTGTCGATGCTGCTGTGGCGGAGGTAGGGGGATTCGAACCCCCGAGGGCGTTAACCCAACCCGCTTTCCAAGCGAGCGCCATAGGCCACTAGGCGATACCTCCGCCGGAGAGGTTACCCGTACCTCCCCCCGGCCCGGAAATCGCCCTGCACCACGCGTGGGAACGGCCCTCGGCAACGGCTGGACGGCTCTCACTTTGTGGCCGTCACCCTCACTGTCCTAGACTCCCCGACAACCCCCCGTGCGGCGGCATCTCACTGAATCCCCCAGGGCCGGAAGGCAGCAAGGGCAGGTGGGCTCTGTCGGGTGCACGGGGGGCCTTTGCGTTTCTCCTCTCACTCTGGTCACCGATCTCCCCACGCGGTGCGGAATCGTCGGTGCGGGTGGTTAGGGTTCAGACGTGGACTCACCGCTCGCTCTCTATCGCCGCTACCGGCCCGAGACGTTCTCCCAGGTCATCGGCCAGGACCACGTCACGCAGCCGCTGCGCAACGCCTTGGCGAACGACCGGGTCAACCACGCCTACCTCTTCTCCGGGCCACGCGGCTGCGGCAAGACGACGTCGGCGCGCATCCTCGCTCGTACGCTCAACTGCGCGCAGGCGCCCACCGCCGAGCCCTGCGGCGAGTGCGACTCGTGCCGCGACCTGGCCACCGGCGGGGGCGGCTCCATCGACGTGATCGAGATCGACGCGGCCTCCCACGGTGGCGTCGAGGACGCGCGTGACCTGCGGGAGAAGGCGTTCTTCGCGCCGGTGCGCGACCGCTTCAAGATCTACATCATCGACGAGGCCCACATGGTCTCGAACCAGGGCTTCAACGCCCTGCTGAAGCTGGTGGAGGAGCCGCCGCCGCACCTGCGCTTCATCTTCGCGACGACCGAGCCGGAGAAGGTCATCCCGACCATCCGGTCGCGCACGCACCACTACCCGTTCCGCCTGATCCCGCCGCGGATGCTGTCGGACCACATCGCCGACCTGTGCGCCCGCGAGGGCGTCCAGATCGAGCCGGCCGCCGTGCCGCTGGTCGTCCGTGCCGGCGCGGGGTCGGCGCGCGACACCCTCAGCGTGCTCGACCAGCTGATCGGTGGTGCCGGTCCCGAGGGGGTGACCCACCAGCTGGCGGTCGCCCTGCTCGGCTTCACCCCGGACACGCTGCTCGACGAGATCGTCGACGCCTTCGCCGCCTCCGACGGGGCCGCGGTCTTCGGTGTCGTCGACAAGGTCATCGAGTCCGGCCAGGACCCGCGCCGCTTCGCCGAGGACCTCCTGCGTCGCCTCCGCGACCTCGTCATCGTGGCCGCCGTGCCCGACGCCCCGACGACCGGCCTGATCGACGTCTCCCAGGACCAGGGCGAGCGCCTGGGGGCCCAGGCTGCCCGGTTCGGCGGCTCCGACCTGTCGCGCGCCGCCGACCTCGTCGCTGCCGGCCTGATGGACATGAAGGGCGCCATCTCGCCGCGCCTCCTCCTCGAGCTCATCTGCGCCCGGGTGCTGCTGCCCGGCGCCGACCACAGTGCCGACGGCGTGCAGGCGCGCCTCGACCGGATGGAGAAGCGGTTCGCCATCGGCGCCGTCCCGTCCGGTCACTCCGCCCCTGCGGCGGGTCAGCCTGCGGGTCAGCCGGTGGCCCAGCAGGCGCCGCAGCTGTCGCCCCAGCAGGCAGCCCGACAGGCAGCGCAGGCGGCCGCGCCGCAGCAGGCTGCCCCGTCCGCTCCGGCCCGGCCGGCTCCCACCCAGCCGGCTCCGACCCAGGAGACCCAGCCGGCTCCGACCCAGGAGACCCAGCCGGCTCCGACCCAGGAGACCCAGCCGGCTCCGACCCAGGAGACCCAGCCGTCCCGTGAGGCCACGCCGGCCGCTCCCGCGGCACCCGCAGCGCAGGAGCCTGCCGGTTGGGGTGCCCCCGGGTCAGCCCCGCAGCCCGCTCAGCCGCCGACTCAGCCGCCTGCCCAGTCGTCGACCCAGTCCCCGACCACGCCGACCAACCCGCCCGGTGCCCCGGCGGGCGGCCTGACCCTGGTCGACGTCCGACGGCTCTGGCCCGACGTGGTCGACGCGGTCCGCAGCCGCCGCCGGCTCGCCTGGATGCTGCTCACCCAGAACGCCCAGGTCACCGGCGTCGACGGCAACACCCTCACCCTCGGCTTCAACAACGCCGGAGCGCGTGAGTCGTTCGTCAAGGGCGGCAGCGACCTGGTCGTCCGCGAGGCCGCGATCGACGTCATCGGCGTCGCGTGGAACATCGACGCCGTCGTCGACCCCGGCGCGGTCCCCGGGGGAGCAGGGCCGGCGTACAACGTCACCACCCCCGCGGTGAAGCCTGCCGCCCAGCCCGAGCAGCGCCAGCCCGAGCAGCGCCAGCCCGAGCAGCGCCAGCCCGAGCAGCGCCAGCCCGAGCAGGCGCAGCCGAAGCAGCAGGCCGACCGCGGCAACGACGACGGCTACGAGCCGCCCCCGCCGATGGACCCGCCCGACGACGACGGTCCGCCGCCACCGGAGACGTACGACCGCCCGCCCGCCAACCCGCAGCCGCCCGTCGACCGCCAGTCCGTCCAGGCAGCGCGTGAGGCCATCCAGCAGACTCGTAGCGGCGAGATGCCCAAGCGCGACGACGACCGGGCCCTGGCCGACGCCGCCGTCAGCCGCGACGACCCGGACGCGGAGACCCAGGAGATGGACGGCGCCGAGCTGCTCAAGCGCACCCTGGGCGCCCGGGTCATCGAAGAGATCCGGCACCAGTAGACCCGCACCGCACCCACCCTCCGGCCGACGTGGCCGGAACCAGAGACACGACAAGAGGACTGAACATGAGCGAGAACCCCTTCGACGCCCTCGGCGGAGCCGGCGGCGGCGGTTTCGACATGAACGCCCTGCTCGCCCAGGCGCAGCAGCTGCAGAGCCAGATGGAGGACGCGCAGGCCCGCCTGCGCGCCGCCCAGTTCCCCGGCGAGTCCGGAGGCGTGAAGGTCCAGGTCTCCGGCGCCGGCGAGCTCACCTCGGTGCAGATCACCCCCGGCACCTTCGACGGCTCGTCCACCGAGGACCTCGAGGACCTCGGTGACCTGCTGGTCGCCGCCTACCGCGACGCCAAGGCGAAGGCGGAGGCGGAGGCGACGGCCGTCATGGGCCCCATCGCCGGCGGCTTCCCCGGCCTCGGCTGACCCGGGCAGGGACACAACTTGTACGAAGGTGTCGTCCAGGACCTCATCGACGAGCTCGGCAGGCTCCCCGGTGTCGGTCCCAAGAGCGCGCAGCGCATCGCGTTCCACATCCTCCAGAACGACCCGGAGGACGTGAAGCGGCTCGCCGACGTGCTCATCGAGGTCAAGGAGAAGGTCAAGTTCTGCTCGATCTGCTTCAACGTCTCCGAGGACGCGCAATGCCGCATCTGCCGCGACCCGCGGCGTGACCCGACGGTGCTGTGCTGCGTCGAGGAGTACAAGGACGTCGTCGCCATCGAGCGCACCCGCGAGTTCAAGGGGCGTTACCACGTGCTGGGCGGGGCGATCTCGCCCATCGACGGCATCGGCCCCGAGCAGCTGCACGTGCGTGAGCTGATGATGCGCCTGGCCGACGGCACCGTCACCGAGGTCATCCTCGCGACCGACCCGAACCTCGAGGGCGAGGCCACCGCGACCTACCTCACACGCATGCTGAAGCCCCTGGGGTTGCGCGTGACGCGTCTGGCGAGTGGACTGCCGGTAGGTGGCGACCTCGAGTACGCCGACGAGGTCACCTTGGGCAGGGCGTTCGCCGGACGGAGGGCTGCAGATGACGCTGGAAGCTGAGCCGACCGGGGCCGTGGTGCCCACGGTCGTCGACGCCGACCTGGAGGTCTTCGCAGGTCAGATCGCCGACCAGGTCGAGTCGTTCCTGATCGCGGTCAACGCGGTGGCCCACGAGGGCGACAGCGGTCGGGCGATCCCGATCCTGCTGCTCGAGATGGCGCAGATCTCCTTGGCCGGCGCGCGGCTGGGCGCCCAGATGGACTTCCGCCCGGTGGCCGAGCACCAGCCCGACGTCGGGATGGAGGGGACGTCGACGAGCTGCGCCGCGCCCTCGCCCTGGCGCTGGGTCCGGTCGACACGTACTCGTTCGTCTTCGACCCGTACTCGCCCGAGGTCGTCGAGAGCCAGCTCTCCGACGACGTCGCGAGCATCGCCACCGACCTGGAGAACGGCCTGCGCCACTACCGGCGCGGCGACCTCGTCGAGGCCCTGTGGTGGTGGCAGTTCTCGTACGTCTCCTCGTGGGGCAACCTGGCCGGTGCGGCGCTCAACGCCCTCTGGTCGGTCGTGCAGCACGCCCGCCTCGACGTGGAGGACCCCATCGACGAGGAGGCCGTCGCGGTGGCCGATGAGATCCTCGTCAGCGGTGCCGACACCCCCGATTAGACTTGCCGGCGTCGGCGCGCCGCGTCGGCATTCCCCAGCCAACAAGCAAGGTGGTAACTCCGTGGGCATCGTCGTGCAGAAGTACGGGGGCTCCTCCGTCGCTGACGCAGCCGGCATCAAGCGGGTCGCCCAGCGGATCGTCAACACCAAGAAGGCCGGCAACGACGTCGTCGTCGTGGTCTCGGCCATGGGTGACACCACGGACGAGCTGCGTGACCTCGCCGAGGAGGTGAGCCCGCTCCCGCCGCCGCGTGAGCTCGACATGCTGCTCACCGCCGGCGAGCGCATCTCGATGGCCCTGGTCGCGATGGCGATCGCCCAGCTCGGCCACAAGGCGCAGTCGTTCACCGGGTCGCAGGCTGGCGTGATCACCACCGCCGAGCACGGCAAGGCGAAGATCATCGACATCACGCCGGGCCGCATCCAAGCCGCTATCGACGAGGGCTCCATCGCCATCGTCGCGGGCTTCCAGGGCGTCTCCCAGGACACCAAGGACGTGACCACGCTGGGTCGCGGTGCCTCGGACACCACCGCGGTCGCGCTCGCCGCCGCCCTCGGCGCCGACGTCTGCGAGATCTACTCCGACGTCGACGGTGTCTTCACCGCCGACCCGCGCATCGTCCCGACCGCCAAGAAGCTCGACAGCGTCTCCTACGAGGAGATGCTGGAGATGGCTGCCTCCGGCGCCAAGATCCTCCACCTGCGGTGCGTCGAGTACGCGCGCCGCTTCAACATGCCCGTCCACGTGCGCTCCTCCTTCTCCACGAAGGAAGGCACCTGGATCCTGCCGACCCCCAGCGAGAACGAGGCAACCATGGAACAGGCCATCATCTCCGGCGTCGCCCACGACCGCAGCGAAGCCAAGATCACCGTCGTCGGCGTGCCCGACAAGGTCGGCGAGGCCGCGCGCATCTTCGAGGCGCTCGCCGACGCCGGCGTCAACATCGACATGGTCGTGCAGAACATCTCCGCCGCCGCCACCGGCCTGACCGACATCTCCTTCACGCTGCCGCGCGAGGACGGCCAGACCGCCATGGGCGCCCTGGCGAAGGTCGAGTCCCAGATCGGCTACGAGAAGCTGCTCTTCGACGACCAGATCGGCAAGGTCTCGCTGATCGGCGCCGGCATGCGCTCCTACCCGGGCGTGACCGCCAAGTTCTTCGCGTCGCTGGCCAGCGCCGGCATCAACATCGAGATGATCTCCACGTCGGAGATCCGCATCTCGGTCATCGTCGACTCCGCCGACGTCGACAACGCCGTGCAGGCGACCCACACCGCGTTCGGCCTCGACGCCGACGAGGTCGAGGCCGTGGTCTACGGAGGTACCGGCCGATGACTGCGATCGGGATCGTCGGCGCCACCGGCCAGGTGGGCGTCGCGATGCGCCAGATCCTCGAGGAGCGGAACTTCCCCGCGACCGAGGTCCGCTTCTTCGCCTCGGCCCGCTCGGCGGGCAAGGTGCTGCAGTTCCAGGGCAAGGACGTCGTCGTCGAGGACGTCGCGACCGCCGACCCGACCGGGCTCGACATCGCGCTGTTCTCGGCCGGCGCCACAACCTCGCGGGCCCAGGCCCAGCGCTTCGTCGACGCCGGCGTGATCGTCGTCGACAACTCCTCGGCCTTCCGCAAGGACCCCGAGATCCCGCTGGTCGTCTCCGAGGTCAACCCCGAGGCGTTTGCCGGCGTGGTCGAGGCGGGCCGCGGCATCATCGCCAACCCAACTGCACCACCATGGCGGCCATGCCGATCCTCAAGGTGCTGCACGACGCCGCAGGCCTCAAGCGCCTCGTCGTGTCGACGTACCAGGCCGTCTCCGGCTCCGGCGTCGCCGGTGTCGAGGCGCTCGCCTCGGGCGTCGAGGCGATCGAGGACCCGCGCCCGCTGGCGTACGACGGCACCGCCGTCCCGCTCGGCGAGCCCGCGCCCTACGTCGAGTCCATCGCCTACAACGTGCTGCCGCTGGCCGGCTCGATCGTCGACGACGGCCTCAACGAGACCGACGAGGAGCAGAAGCTCCGCAACGAGTCCCGCAAGATCCTCGGCATCCCCGACCTCAAGGTCTCCGGCATCTGCGTGCGCGTCCCGGTCTTCAGCGGCCACTCGCTCGCGGTCAACGCCGAGTTCGAGGCCGAGCTGACCCCGGAGAAGGCCCGCGAGCTGCTGGCCGACGCCCCGGGCGTGCAGCTGGAGGAGATCCCGACGCCGCGGAAGGCGGCGGGCAAGGACCCGTCGTACGTCGGTCGCATCCGTCAGGACGAGGGCGTCGACGGCAACCGCGGCCTGGCGCTCTTCATCAGCAACGACAACCTGCGCAAGGGCGCTGCCCTCAACACCGTGCAGATCGCGGAGCTGCTCGTCCAGAAGTGACGCGCTGGCTCTGAGAGCCACTCGAACGCCTGTCCCGGCCTCCGGGGCAGGCGTTCGTACATCCGGGCTCAGGCGGGCGTCCCGCGCAGGATCCACCACGCCCCTGCGCTCGCGGCGAGGGCGGTGGGCACCGCGTCGAACTGCTCGGTGAGCGCCAGGACACCGGTCGCGACCAGGCCGACGAGCGCAGCAAGACGGGACGGCACCTCCATGACCACTCCTTGTGTCGCGTATATACACCAACATACTCGACTAAAGCGTGGAGGGCGGGAACGCCCCGTGGGGAAGCCGTAAATGCAGAACTCCCCGGATCCAGAAGGATCCGGGGAGAAACTGTCGGGCTGACAGGATTTGAACCTGCGGCCTCCTCGTCCCGAACGAGGCGCGCTACCAAGCTGCGCCACAGCCCGATCGTGAGCACCTGATGGATTGCTCCGGGCACTCACGAACGAAGTGAGCATAGCCGAGGGGGCGCAGCGGTACTAAATCGGGTCACGCCTTCGGGACGAGGGTCATCAGCGTCGCCTCGGGGCGGCAGGCGACGCGGAACCGGACGTACGGGTTGGTGCCCACGCCGGCCGAGACGTGCAGCCAGCTCGACCCCGCCTCCCCGGGCTTCGACCCGGCGGGATGGCGGTGCAGCCCCTTGGCGCGCGCCGGCTCGAGGTCGCAGTTGGTGGTGAGTGCTCGACCTCGCCCGTCGACCGTCGGCAGGCAGACCTGCCCCCCGTGCGTGTGGCCCGCGATGATCGCGTCGTAGCCGTCACGGGCGAATGCGTCGAGCACCCGCAGGTAGGGCGCGTGCACCACGGCCAGGCGTACGTCGGAGGTCGCGTCCGCAGGCCCCGCGACGCGGTCGAGCTCGTCGTAGCCCAGGTGCGGGTCGTCGACGCCGGCGAAGGCGATCCGGGTGCCCTTCACCGTCAGCGACCCGAACCCGTTGCCCAGGTCGAGCCAGCCACCGCCGTCGAAGGCCTGCTTGAGCTCGGGCCACGGCAGGTGCGGCGTCGACGTGTGCCGCTTGCCGCGGTCGGGGAGCAGGTAGGCGAACGGGTTGCGCATGGTGGGCGCGAAGTAGTCGTTGGAGCCCATCACGTAGGCCCCCGGATGGGTCAGCAGCCCCGCCAGCGACTCGACCACGTGCGGCACCGCGTGCCGGTGGGCCAGGTTGTCGCCGGTGTTGATCACCAGGTCAGGATCGAGGTCGGCGAGCGAGGCCAGCCACTCCTGCTTGGCGCGCTGGGCTGGGGTCATGTGGATGTCGGAGAGGTGGAGCACCCGCAGTGGCTCGTGGCCTGCGGGCAGCAGCGGCACCGTGACCTCCCGCAGCGTGTACTGGCGGGCCTCCCAGGCTGCGTACGCCGCCAACGTACTGCCGGCGATCAGGCCGAGGCCGGCGGTGCGTCCCAGTGCGGTGAGTGCGTTCACGCGTCACAGCGTGTCACACGGCGGCGTCCTCAGGTCACGGAGCGGCGGGGGTCCCCTCGGGGCAGGGGATGGAGCGCGCCGTGACCTGGGGGGCCACCTCGTACTCCCGGCACGCCAGGCCCCAGGCGGCTTCTCCCTGGTCGGGTGGGAAGAAGCTCCCGGACTCCCAGTACTGGTAGACGGCGACCGTCACCGACGCTCCTTCCCGCTCACGCACCACCCACGTCGATCCGCCGTGACTCTCCGTGATGGCCGGGGCCGGTGTGGAGAGCCACGCTTCGGCCGCGGCGCCGCGCTCCTCCTCGGTCGTGGCTCCCGCCGTCTGCATCTCGCGCTCCAGACCCGACAGCAGCGGGCCGTCGGCCAGCTGCGCCGCCTGCTCGTCGGCATCGTCCTGGAGTGAGCTGCAGCCTGCCAGGAGCACCAGCCCGGTCAGCAGGGCCGCCCCGCGCGGCCGGGTGGTCGCCCGGGAGCGAAGGGATCGGGTCATGGGAAAGATCCTTCCAGCCGTGCGTGGCGTGACGACCGATGACGTCGGCGAACCCCGCACAAGGGGGCGGCGGCCCCGGTGCCGGAGCAGGCAATGCCTGACACACTGGTCCCATGAGTGAGCTGAAGGACCGTCTCCGCAGTGACCTGACCGCCGCCATCAAGGCCCGCGACGAGGTGCGTTCCTCGACGCTGCGCATGGTGCTGACCGCGATCACCAACGCCGAGGTCGCCGGCAAGCAGGCCAAGGAGCTCAGCGACGACGACGTGCTGACCGTGCTGACGAGCGAGGCGAAGAAGCGCCGCGAGGCGCACGCCGCCTTCGCGGAGGCGGGGCGCGACGAGATGGCGGCCAAGGAGAAGGCCGAGGCCGAGGTCATCGCCGACTACCTCCCGACCCCGCTCACCGCCGAGGAGGTCTCCGCGATCGTCGCTGCCGCCATCGAGCAGACTGGCGCCGCCGCCGACGGGATGAAGGCGATGGGCAAGGTCATGGGTGTCGTGACGCCGCAGGTGAAGGGCCGCGCCGACGGTGGCGCCGTCGCCGCCGAGGTGCGTCGCCAGCTCGGCTGAGCCACCCACCCGCGGGGCGAGACAGACGCAGAACGGGCACCGAGGTCATCCTCGGTACCCGTTCTCGTACGCAAGTGCCTCAGCGGCGGTTGGGCCCGCCGCGGCCGCGGCCCCGGCCTTCGCCGCGCGGCTTCTTCTTCGGCTTCGGCTTGGACTTCGGCACGTAGCCTGACGACGGGTAGATGTAGACCGTGTCGCCGCTGCTCAGCGAGGAGCCGCTGCCCGGCGACGACCAGGCGACGAGGCCCTCGCTCACGTTGGAGTTGACCGTGCCGCCGACGGAGACCTCGAAGCCGGCGTCCTCGAGGACCTTGGTGGCCTTGTCGATGGTCATCCCGCTGACCGAGGGCACCGGGGTGAGGGCACCCAGGATCTGGGATCCGGAGGGCCGCTGGAACTCCTCGTCGGGCAGGTACTGGGCGACCACCTTCATCGCGTCGCCCCACATCGGTCCGGCGGTGCCGGAGCCGGAGGCGGAGCTGACGTAGGCGCCGCCGACCGACTGGCCGTTGAGGGTGATCGGGGTGCCGTAGGAGTTGGCGCCGGCGATCATCGAGGCGGCCGCCAGGTTGGGCGTGTAGCCCGCGAACCACACGGCCTTGTTGTCGCTGGTGGTTCCGGTCTTGCCAGCCGACTGCTGCGGCAGAGCCAGGCCGCGGCCGTAGCCGAAGCCGCCGGGCTCCTGGACGCCGCGCAGCACGTCGTTGACCGCGTCGGCGACGGAGCCGGCCAGCACCTGGGTGCAGTCCTTGGGGTAGTTCTTCAGCACGTTGCCGGCGGCGTCCTCGATGGAGGTGACCGGCCGCGCGGCGCAGTGCAGGCCGCGGCCGCCGAAGGTCGCGTACGCCTCCGCGACCTCGAGCGGGCTGGTGTCCGCGATGCCGAGCCCGAAGGTGGGCACCCGCTCGGGCAGGCCGCCGCCGGGCTCCTTGCCCTCGGGGTTGGTGAGCTCGATGCCCATCTCCTTGGCGAGCTCGTACGGCTCGCAGAGGCCGGTCGACCTCGTCAGCTGCAGGAAGTAGGTGTTCACCGAGAGCCGGGTGCCCGTGTACATGTTCATGGGCCCGGACCGGGTGGAGTTGTTCGTCTCGAAGGGCGCGTAGCCGTAGGGCTCCCCGTCGCAGTCCTCGAACTCACTCTCGTTGAACATCATCTTCGGGGGCGAGTTGATCGACTGCGTCATCGAGATCTTGCCCTGGTTGAGCGCGGCTGCGAGCACGAAGACCTTGAAGGTCGAGCCGGCCTGGAAACCGTTGGAGTCACCCAGCCGCTTCGGGACGACGTAGTTGAGCATCGTCTGCCCGATCTTCTTCTTGGTGCCCATCGGACGCGACTGGGCCAGCGCCTTCACGTCACCGGTGCGCGGCTCGACCATGGCCAGGCCGCCGATCGCCTGGTCGGTGGGGAAGACGCGACGGCGTACCGACTCGTCGGCCGCCTTCTGGAAGTTGAGGTCGACGGTCGTCTTGATCGTCAGGCCGCCGGAGCGGAGCAGGTCGCGACGCTCCTCCTTGGTCTTGCCCAGCGCCTTGTCCTCGAGGAGGTAGCGGTAGACGTAGTCGCAGAAGAACGCGGCGGGGGAGTTCACGCAGCCGTTGGCGGCGGGCTGGCGGTCGAGACCGAGACCCTTCTCCTGCAGGCGCTCGGCCTGCTCGGCGGGGATCACGTTGAGCTGGGCCATCCGGGCGAGCACCACGTTGCGACGCGCCTTGGCGCGGTCGGGGTAGTTGACCGGGTCGTAGCCGACCGGGTTCTTCACCATGCCCGCCAGCAGCGCGGCCTCCTTGACCGTCAGCTTCTTGGCGTTCTTGTTGAAGTAGCGCTTGGCTGCGGCCTGGACGCCGTAGGCACCGTCGCCGAAGTAGGCGATGTTGAGGTAGCGCTCCAGGATCCAGTCCTTGGAGTACTTCTGCTCGAACGCGATCGCGTAGCGCAGCTCGCGCAGCTTGCGCTCGTACGTGTCGTCGGTGGCCGCGGCGCGGGCCTCCGGGTCGTCCTTCGCCTGGTCGACCAGGGTCAGCTTCACCATCTGCTGGGTGATCGAGGAGCCACCCTGGACCACGTTGTCGGCGGCCTGGTTGCTGATGAGGGCGCGCAGGGTGCCCTTGAGGTCGAGCGCGCCGTGCTCGTAGAAGCGGTAGTCCTCGATCGCCAGGATGGCCTGCACCATCGGCTTGGAGATCTGGTTGAGGGTGACCGTGACCCTGTTCTCGTCGTAGAACGAGGCGATCAGGTCACCCTTCGCCGAGTAGACGTTGGTCTTCTGGGCGAGCGGCTTGAAGTCGAGCTCGGCCGGGAGGTCCTCCATCTGCTCGGAGACGTCGGTGGCCATCGAGCTGGCGACGAAGGCGAACGGCATGACCATGCCGGCAGCCAGGACTCCGAGGGCGGTGGAGACGGCGGCCATGATCCCCAGGTGCTGGGCGATGCGGCGCTTGCGACTCGGCGAGTGGTCAGGCGTGGACATGAGGGTCAGCCTACGTGAGTCGCGGAGGACACCCCATCACACTTTCCACGCCTGCGTGGGGCTTCTGCCGGAGTTTTCACGGTCTCGGCCCTGGTCGTCCCCCACCCGATGTAGTCATTAGTGACTAGTCACACGTGACTATGCGATCTGGGCTAAAGGTGTCTGTCCCTGCGCCAGGCTGGTCCATACCTTTGTTAATGCAGCATCAATGGTGAGTCGGAGTCGTGGGGATGTCCACCACCATATTGAGGATCTTTTGGGGAGAGAGACATGTGGGTTGAGGACTGGTCGTCAAAGGCGGCTTGCAAGGACTCGTCACCGGACCAGCTGTTCGTCCGGGGCGCTGAGCAGAACAAGGCGAAGCAGCTCTGCAACGGCTGCTCCGTCCGTACCGAGTGCCTGGCGGAGGCTCTCGACAACCAGATCGAGTGGGGCGTCTGGGGCGGCATGACCGAGCGTGAGCGCCGCGCGCTGCTCCGCCGTCGCCCGGGTGCCTCGTGGCGCACCGTCCTCGAGTCCGCTCGCGAGGACCACGCACGTACGGGGGTCCAGAGCCTGCAGCTCTGACCCGACGCTGACCCCCCTCGGTCCATTCCCAGGGGCAGGCAGCGCTGCCGGACCACGGACGTCCCCGGCCACCCGAAAGGGCCGGGGGCGTCTGGCATTTCAGGGGCGGGACGCCCGCGTCAAGGGGAGCTCACCCCTCGGCGAGCAGCTCCCCGATCTGGCGTAGGCCCTCGAGGTCATGGACGTCGGTCGGCAACGCCGGGACCACCACGGTCGGCACCGTCGGGTGGGCCGCGGCGAAGCGACGGCGTACGCGGCCCTCCCGCTCCACCAGCCGCAGGCGGCGCGCGTGCAGGCGCAGCAGGCCGGCGGTGAGGTCGTTGTCGGGAGACGGCGCGTACGCGACAGGCGCGCCGCCGCGGCCCCCGCCTCGTCCGCGGTCAGGTCGCCGTCGCTCTCGCGCGCCGCACGGTTGACGACCAGCCCGGCCAGCGGCATCTCGTCCTCGTTGAGCCGCTCGACGAAGTACGCCGCCTCCCGCAGCGCGTCCTCCTCGGGCGCGGCGATCACCAGGAAGGCCGTCCCGTCGGCCTGGAGCAGGGCGTACGTCTTCTCCGCCCGCGCCCGGAAACCGCCGAAGAGCGTGTCGAAGGCGGCGATGAATACCTGCATGTCATTCAGCACCTGCCCGCCCAGCACCCGGTTGAGGGCAGCGGTCACGATGCCGAGCCCGGCGGTCATGAAGCGAGCCGGGCCCTTGGCCGGGGCCAGCAGGATCCGGATGAAGCGACCGTCAAGGAAGCTCGAGAGCCGCTCCGGCGCGTCGAGGAAGTCCAGGGCCGAGCGCGACGGCGGGGTGTCGACCACGATCAGGTCGTAGCTGCCGTCCTTCTGCGCCTGACGGTGGATCTGGCCGAGCTTCTCCATCGCCATGTATTCCTGCGTGCCCGCGAACGAGCTCGACAGCGCGACGTAGAAGGGGTTGGAGAGGATCTGTTGCGCCTTCTCCGGCGAGGCCTGCGAGAGCACCACCTCGTCGAAGGTGCGCTTCATGTCCAGCATCATCGCGTCGAGCGAGCCCTCGCCGCCCACGTCCGGCACCGGCCGGGGGGTGTTGTCGAGCTTCTCGATGCCCATCGACTGCGCGAGCCGGCGGGCCGGGTCGATGGTCAGCACCACGACCTTGCGGCCTCGCTCGGCCGCGCGCAGCGCGAGGCTGGCGGCCGTGGTCGTCTTGCCGACGCCGCCGGAGCCGCAGCAGACGACGATCCCGATGTCGCGGTCGTCGACCAGGGCGTCGACGTCGAGGGCGGGCGCGGCGTGGGCCGTGCTGGCGAGCGGTCCGACGCGGGTGCGGGTCATCGTCCGAGCCCCTGGTCCTTGAGGAGGGCGGCGAGCTCGTAGAGCCCGCCGAGGTCGACGCCGTCGACGAGCTGGGGGAGGGCGTACGTCGGCACCCCGACCCCCTCGACGACCTGGCGCTGGGTGGCCTCGAGCTCGAGGCGCAGGGCGTGGTCGCGGCCCTGGGCGAGGAGGGTGTCGACCAGGGCCGGGTCGGGCTCCAACCCGGCCGTGGAGAGGCCCCGAGCCACCGCGTCGCCGTCGAGGGTCCCGGAGGCGGCGTGCGTGAGCAGGTCGTCGTCGAGCTCCTGCGGTCGTACGAGGTTGGCGACGATCGCGCCGACCGGCAGGTCGACGTCGTGCAGCTCGGCGATCCCGTCGACCGTCTCGGTCACCGGCATCTCCTCGAGCAGGGTGACCAGGTGGATCGCCGTGCGCCCGGAGCGGAAGAGCGTCATCACCTTGTCGGCCTGGCCGCGGATCGGCCCGACCTTGGCCAGCCCGGCGAGCTCGCCGTTGACGTTGAGGAACTGGGCGATCCGCCCGGTGGGCGGGGCGTCGAGCACGACGGCGTCGTAGGTGAGCGCGCCCTTGTGGCGGCTGTTGCGCTGCACGGCCTCGAAGACCTTGCCGGTCAGCAGCACGTCGCGTACGCCCGGGGCCACCGTGGTGGCGAACTCCATGACGCCGAACCTCTCCAGCGCCTTCCCGGCGCGACCGAGCTTGTAGTACATCGCCAGGTACTCCAGCAGGGCCGACTCGGCGTCGATGTGCAGCGCGTGCACCGTGCCGGCGCGGCCCTCCTCGTCGGCCAAGCCTCGGGCGATCCGGGTCTCGGCGTAGGGGAGCGGGTCGACGTCGAACATCCGGGCGATGCCCTGGCGTCCCTCGACCTCGCAGAGCAGGACGGTGCGCCCCGACGAGGCGAGCGCCAGGGCGAGGGCGGCGGCCACCGTCGACTTCCCGGTGCCGCCCTTGCCGGTGACGACGTGCAGCTGCACGCCGGACCAGTCGGGGGAATTCTTGGTCTTGGTCTCCACGTCGCCCAACCTAGTGGCGGGACAAGGCGATCGACAGCGCGTGTGCCTCGCGCAACAGCAACGGGCCGAGCTCACGACGCCGTGCAGGAGTGAAGCGCTGCTCGATGCCGGTCAGGCTCAGCGCCCACGCCGGGCGCTCGGCGGCGTCGAAGACGGCGGCGCCCATCCCCCACGAGCCCTCGATGATCAGGCCCGGGTTGGTGGCCCACCCCTCCTCGCGGGTGGTGGCGATCCGTGCGCGCACCGCGTCGGCCGTGTGCGTCGGGCCGAAGTCGGTGCCCAGGTCGACCCGGGCCAGGTGGTCCTCGACCTCGGCGTCGGGCAGGAACGACAGCACGGCCAGGCCGGCGGAGGCGACGCCGAGCGGGAAGCGGATGCCTTCGTGCAGCACGTGCGAGCGGATCGGGAACGAACCGTCCTCGCGCAGCAGGCAGATGGTCTCGTCGCCGCGGCGGGCGGAGAAGAAGGCGCTCTCGCCGGTCAGCTGCGACAGCCGCCGCACGACGGGCTGGGCGAGCGCGGTGACGTCGTACCGGGCCTTGGCCGCGTTGCCCATGAAGAAGAGCTCGGGGCCGAGCAGCCAGCGGCCGCTCTCGGCGTCACGGTCGGCGAGCCCGGCCTCGGCGAGCTGGCTGAGCAGGCGGTGCGCGGTGGGACGGGCGAGCCCGACGGTGCGGGCGAGCTCGGTCGTACGCGCGCCCGACGGCTCGGCGGCGGCCACCGCGCGCAGCAGCGCGGAGACGCGTCCGACGACGTCGGCCGGAGTGTTCATTGAGTGAACGCTACACGTCACTATGTGTCGCAGGACGAGAGATTCGCGTCAGCTGGATGGCCTTCGATTGACGCCACGACGCCCCTCCGTTGGAATCGAGGAGGTGCGGAGCCCGCGTCGGCGCGGACTCCCGGCAAGGAAGGAAGCTCCGAATGGACAAGGTGGTGGCCAGCGCCGCCGAGGCAGTCGCGGACATCCCGTCCGGCGCGAAGCTCTCGGTCGGCGGATTCGGACTCTGCGGCATCCCCGCAGTGCTGATCGACGCCCTGCTCGAGGCCGGCGTGACTGACATCGAGGCGTTCTCGAACAACTGCGGCGTCGACGACTGGGGCCTGGGCAAGCTGCTCATGGAGAAGCGGATCCGTCGGATGGTCTCCTCCTACGTCGGGGAGAACAAGGAGTTCGCGCGCCAGTACCTCTCCGGAGAGCTCGAGGTCGAGCTGACCCCGCAGGGCACGCTCGCCGAGCGCATGCGCGCCGGCGGCTCCGGCATCCCCGCCTTCTTCACCGTCACCGGCGTCGGCACCCAGATCGCCGAGGGCGGTCTGCCGTGGCGCTACGACGCCGACGGCAACGTCGCAGTCGCCTCCCCGAAGAAGGAGACGCGCGAGTTCAACGGCCAGGAGTACGTGATGGAGGAGGCGCTGGTCGCCGACTTCGGCCTGGTGCGCGCCTGGAAGGGCGACCGCCACGGCAACCTCGTCTTCCGCGACTCCGCCCGCAACTTCAACCCGCTCGCGGCGATGTGCGGAAAGATCACGATCGCCGAGGTCGAGGAGCTCGTCGAGCCCGGCGAGCTCGACCCCAACGACATCCACACCCCGGGCGTGTACGTCCAGCGCGTCGTCGCGCTGACCCCCGAGCAGGCCGCGGAAAGCGGATCGAGAAGCGCACGGTCACCCCGCGCACCGGACAGGAGGCCTGAGATGGCGTGGACGCGTGAAGAGATGGCGGCCCGCGCCGCCGCCGAGCTGAGCGACGGCCAGTACGTCAACCTCGGCATCGGCCTGCCGACGCTGGTGCCCAACTACGTCCCGGACGACGTCGAGCTGGTGCTCCAGTCGGAGAACGGCATCCTCGGCGTGGGCGCCTACCCGCTCGAGGGCGAGGAGGACCCGGACCTGATCAACGCAGGCAAGGAGACCGTCACGGTCCGCCGGGGCGCGTCGTTCTTCGACTCTGCGACCAGCTTCGGGATGATCCGCGGCGGCAAGATCGACGCCGCCATCCTGGGCGCCATGCAGGTCTCGAAGGCCGGCGACATCGCCAACTGGATGATCCCCGGCAAGATGGTCAAGGGCATGGGCGGGGCGATGGACCTGGTGCACGGCGCCAAGCGGGTCATCGTGCTGATGGAGCACGTCGCGCGTGACCGCTCCTACAAGATCGTCGACGAGTGCTCGCTGCCCTACACCGGCAAGAAGGTGATCCAGCGGATCATCACCGACCTCGCCGTCATCGACATCACCCCCGAGGGCCTGGTGCTCGTCGAGCTCGCCCCCGGCGTGACTGAGGAAGAGGTCCGGGAGAAGACCGAGCCGGAGCTGATCTCCGCACTCTGACATGGGCGCTCTGACCAGGGCGCTCTGACCTGCCCGTCCACCGCACCCCGTTCGGCTTGCCGAGCGGGGTGCAGTGTCTTCCGTCGCGGGCGCCTGCTCAGTCGCGGCTGGCCGACAGGTTCTCGACCAGGGCCATGGCGAGCCCGACGATCACGGCGAGCAGCAGGACGATGAGCAGGGAGAGCAGGCTGGAGTTCATGCGCCGGACCGTAGGCGTCGGGCGCGGGGCAGCGGAGCGGATCGCGCGCCGGTCCCCGATATCGATGAGGGGACGCGTCGTACGACCGGGCGGCCTCAGGCCGCAGCGGTGCCGCCGCGCGCCTTCAGGTCCTTGCGGGGGATCAGCACGTAGAGCAGCGTCCCGAGCCAGCCGACGACGAACATCCCGACCACGTAGAGCACCTGGTTGTGACCCGCGGCGGTCCAGCGGTGTCCGGGGACGCGCAGCGCCTCGATGAGCATCACGAACCACCAGATCCAGAGCGCGAGCATGGGGATGAGCAGGAAGACGACGAGCTCTGCGGGACCGATACTGAACATGGTGGCAATCTAGGGCTCTTTGCCCTCGCCCGGACAGGTGTCCGATTGTCCGGGGAGCTTCCGGACGGGGGGGCAGCGTCCCGGGAAGTCGGGACACCGAGCCCTGCCGCCCGGGACGCCGGGCGCGTGAGCCTTCTGGAACACACCAGATCCAGAAAGGCACCACCATGCACAGCACGCTCCACGACGCACCTGCCACCACCGCAGGCGCCGACCACCCGCGTACGACGCCCGGCCGCGGCTGGGCCCGACTCGGCGTCCTGGCCGGTCTCGCCGGCATCGTCGGCGTCCAGGCCTCCTCGATGGTCGACGCCGTCTACCGCCCGGAGAACGGCGGCGACGCCGCGGCGATCACCGAGACGCTCTCCACGCAGGTCCCGCAGCTGCTCGTCTTCCACCTCGCGACGATGGTCGCGGTCGTCTCCCTGCCGGTCTTCGCGGCCGGTCTCCGACGCCGCCTCGCCGCGCAGACCCGTCCGGGCAGCCTGGTCGCCGACGTGGCCGCTGCAGGCCTGATGCTGGTCGCCGTGGCCGGACTCATGGGCACTGCGCTCAACACCGAGTTCATCTTCGGTCTGAGCGACACCGAGCGGGTCGTCCCGGAGGTCGCCGCGCTCTACGGCCACTGGGTCGGCACCGTCAACTGGCTGTGGGTGGGCGCCGGCCTGACCGGTCTCGCCGTCGGCCACGCCGCGCTGCGCCAGGGGGCCGCGGCCCGCTGGATGGGCTGGACGGGCTACGTGCTCGGCGGGATCACGCTGCTCTTCGGCATCTCGCCGCTGCACGGCAGTAGCCGGCTTCACCGGTCCGCTGCTGCTGCTCGTCCTGGCGCTCGGGTTCACCTTCGGCGACCGACGTTGAGGCCTACGCCGGAGAAGGGATGCAGGTGTCGGCGGCCGCCGCTAGGTTGCCGAGCATGACGCTCGAACGGGGGAAGCAGAGGCCCCGGCCGGCCGCGGCAGTCGCCGTGACCGGCTGGGGCCTCGCCGCGCTCTCGTTGGCGCTGCTGGCCTACCTGCGACCGCCGCTCGACGAGAACCTCTGGTTCTACCTGGTCGACGTGGTGGTCGCCTGCGTCTACTCGACCGTCGCCCACCTCGTCCTGACGCGGCGCAGCCACCCGGTCGGCTGGCTGGCCGCGTTGACCGGCGTCGGTGGGGGCGTCGCCGCCCTCGCCTTCCTGGTCGAGTCGTGGTGGCTGGAGGCGCATCCGCAGCTGACGCGCGACGACCTCCCGGCGCTGATCGACCGCGGCAACTCGACCGGCTGGGTGCCGGGCACGATGGCGCTCTTCCTGGTCGTGCCGTGGCTGGTGCGCGACCACCCGATGCGGTGGCCGGCCCGGGTCGGCGTCGCCGTCGGCGTGCTGATCACCGCCGGCATGACGATGGGTGGGCTCCTCGACCTCCAGGCGCTGGTCGGGGTCGGGCTCGTCCTCTCCATCCCGTGGGGCCTGGTCACCGCCGCCGCGGTGGAGGTACGCCGTCGCCGCGGCCCGGTGCACGAGCGCAACGGCCTCGGCTGGCTCGCGCTCGGGACGCTGGTGATGGCGCTCTCGTTCGTCCCGCTGCTCTTCCCGGTCGGGGAGGACCCCGGCGTCTGGATGACACCGGTGCTGCTCTCTCGTCTCGCAGGCGGTCTTCCCCGCCGCGATCCTGGTCGCGGTGCTGCGTGGACGGATGTGGGACCTCGACCTGGTCGTCAGCCGGGCCACCGTCGTGGCGATCGTGGCGGTCGCGCTCCTGGCGATCTACGTCGCCGTCGTCGTCGCGCTGGGGCGGCTGCTGCCCGGAGAGGGTGTGTCGCAGGTGGTGGCGGCCGGTGCCGTCGCCGTGGCGGTCCAACCCGTACGCCTGTGGGCGACCACCCGGGTCCGGCGCCTCGTCCACGGGCTCGCGGCCGACCCCGCTCAGGCGGTGCGCCGCCTCGGCGCCGAGATCGGCCGCGACGACGACGACCTGCTGCCCGGCCTGGCCCGCAGCCTGGCCGAGGCCATGCGGCTCTCCGCGGTGCGGGTGGTTGCCGAGGACCGGCAGACCGAGCTGGCCCGCTGGGTGCGGCCCGGCCTCGGTCCCGACCCACTGCTCGACCCGGCCGAGGTCACCCTCGAGCACCGCGGCGTGGTGGTGGGCCACCTCCTCGTCAGCGTGCCCCCGGCGAGGCGATCTCGGCCCGCGACCGGCGCGTGCTCTCCGACCTGGCCGGCGTGCTGGCCGCCGCCGTCGCCGTCTCCCGCGGGGCCAAGGAGGTGGCCCGGCTCCGGGACTCGCTGGCCGGCGCCCGGCTGGCCGAGCGGCGCCTGATCCGCCGCGAGATCCACGACGGGCTCGGCCCCTCCCTGGCCGGCCTGCGCTTCGGCGTCCAGGGCGTCCAGAACCTGCTGCGCACCGACCCCGAGGCCGCGGCCCGGCTGCTCGACGCCCTCCAGGCCGAGCTCGGCGAGCGGGTCGACACCGTGCGCGAGCTCTCCCACACCTGCTCCCACCGGTGCTCGACGAGCTCGGCCTGGGGCCCGCCCTGGCGGAGCTGGCCCACCGCAGCAGCCACGACGGGCTCGACGTCGACGTCGAGGTCGCCGGGATCGACGCGGGCGGTGAGCTGCCGGCGGGGGTCGCCGTGACGGCGTACGGGATTGCGGTGGAGGCGGTGACCAACGTCCGGCGGCACGCCGACGCCACGCACTGCGTGGTGCGGGCGGGCCTCGTCGAGGGGGCGCTGCGTCTCGAGGTGCGCGACGACGGGGTCGGGATCGCGCCCGACCGGGCGGCCGGCGTCGGCACCCGTTCGATGCACGAGCGGGCCGAGGAGATCGGTGGTCGCGTCGAGGTCGTGAGCGCGCCCGGGGAGGGCACACTGGTCACCGCGACGCTCCCGCTGCGAGGAGCCGACCTGGCGGTGAGGGAGGTGGCAGGTGGCTGAGGTGCGGATCGCCGTCGTCGACGACCACCCGGTCTTCCGCCTCGGGCTGGTGGCCCTGCTGCGCTCGCTGCCCGACTTCGACGTGGTCGCCGAGGCCGCCTCGCACGCCGAGGCGCTGGAGGTCGTCGATGACGCCGTCGACGTGGTCCTGATGGATCTCCACCTCGGCGCCGGGTCCGGGATCGAGGCGACCCGCGACCTCGTGCGGCGCCATCCCGGGCTGAAGGTGTTGGTGGTCCCACCATGCAGGAGGACGACGGACTCGGTGGCGGCGGCGATGCGGGCCGGCGCCCACGGCTACCTGCTCAAGTCGGCGGCCCCGGACGCGCTCGAGAGGGCGGTGCGCGCCGTGACCCACGGCGAGATGATCCTCGGCCCCGGCGTCGCCGAGCGGCACTGGCTGCGGTGCTCTCCGGTCGAGGCGGCGGTCGCGTCGCCTTCCCCGAGCTCACCGACCGCGAGCGGGAGGTCCTCGACCTGCTGGCCCGCGGCCACGACAACCCGACGATCGCTCGGCGGCTGGTGCTCAGCCCCAAGACCGTGCGCAACCATGTCTCCAACGTGCTCGCCAAGATCGGTGCCGCCGACCGCACGGACGCGGTGATCCGGGCCCGCGACGCGGGGCTGGGGCAGGACTGAGCGGTGAGTGGGGGCGTACGCCGCGCGTTGCGGCCGGAATAGCCGCCCGAGCTGAGCGGTTCACGCGGGCGTGACCTCGATACCCAGCTCTCCGTCCTCGACCTGATCCCCGTCCGCAGCGGCCAGACCACCGGGGAGGCGCTGCGCGCGAGCACGGCGCTCGCCCAGGTCGCGGACCAGCTGGACTACCGGCGCTACTGGGTCGCCGAGCACCACAACACCGTCTCGGTCGCCTCGACCAACCCGCCGGTCCTGATCGCGATGCTGGCCTCGGCCACCGAGCAGATCTCCGTGGGCTCGGGCGGGGTCATGCTGCCCAACCACTCGCCGCTCGTCGTCGCCGAGCAGTTCGCCCTGCTCGAGGCGGCATTCCCGGGCCGGATCGACCTCGGCATCGGTCGCGCGCCGGGCACCGACGCGCTGACCCGCTTCGTGCTGCGCGGGCAGGAGATGGAGTCGCCGGACGAGGCGGTCAACCGTTTCCCCGAGTACGTCTCCGACATCGCCATGCTGCTGCGCCCCGAAGGCGTCGAGATGGCCTACGGTTCGCGTCGCCAGAGCCTGCGCGCCACGCCGCTGGCCGCGAGCGTGCCGCGGATGTGGCTGCTCGGGTCGTCGGACTACTCCGCCCGGCTCGCCGCCCAGCAGGGGCTCCCGTACGTCTTCGCCCACCACTTCTTCGGGCAGGGCACCGCCCAGGCGCTCGAGCTCTACCGCGCCAACTACCAGCCCTCGGAGGCCTACCCCGAGCCGCGGACCTTCCTCACGCTCAACGCGTCGGTGGCCGAGACCGAGGACGAGGCCTTCGAGCTGGCCACCCCGCACATGCAGTCGATGATCGCGCTGCGCACCGGCGGCCCGTTCAACGCCCAGCGCACCGTCGAGGAGGCCGTCGAGATCGGCTTCCCGATGGAGCAGCTCGACATGGTCCACGCGATGCGCCGCAGCTGGATCATCGACGAGCCGACGTCGGCGCGTGAGCGGATCGCGGAGTTCGCCTACCTGCACCAGGTCGACGAGGTGATGGTCCAGCCGATCGGTGGGGCCAGGGCCGGCGACCCGATCGACCGTACGCCGTCGCGCGAGACGACGCTGCGGTTGCTGGCTGGCTGAGGCTCGCCGCGCCTCGGAAGGAAACTCCTTCCCAAGCGGGCGTGGGGCACGCTCAGCCTGCCCCCGTCACCCGCGAGCTTCCTTCCGAGTCGTGCCCACGGAGTCGTGATCAGTGCGCGGCGCCGTCGGGCGTGCCGTACGCAGCGGTCCGCGACGCCGCGAGCACGCTGACCACCGCGATCACGCTCGCGAACGTGTAGACCGCCGTGAACGGGTCACCCCCGCTGCCTCGACGGTCGAGAAGACCACGCCGGCCAGGGCCAGCGACAGTGCGCCGCCCATGGAGTCGGCGGCGTTGAGCGCGGCCGAGTTGAAGCCCCGGTCGACGTCCGTCGACGCCTGCAGCATCGCGACCCCGGTGCGCGGGTAGGCGAAGCCCATGCCGGCGCCGGCGACCACGTAGACCGCACCGGTGATCCACGGGTTCACCTCGAACCAGATCGCCCCGGTGAGCAGCGTCAGTCCCAGCACGATGACGAGTGAGCCGACGGTCATCGCGCGGGTGTGGCCGAGCCGCCGCATCCGGGCCTGCAGCCAGCTGGTGAGCGCCCAGACGATGCCGACCGCCGAGAGCGTCAGGCCGGCGACGGTCGGGGTCAGGCCCCACTTCTCCTCCAGCGTCAGCACGACGTAGCCCTCGGCCATGAAGAAGGATCCGGCGAGGAAGCCGCGCGTCGAGATCACCGACGGCAACCCCTCGGCCAGCCGCAGCGAGCCCTTCGGCAGCAGGTGGGTGAGGGCGTACAGCACCAGCGCCGCACAGGCGAGCGAGAGCACGACGCGGTCGCCGACCAGGCGTACGCCGAGCACGGCGGCGGCCGCGACGACCGCCCACACGAGCGGGGCGTACGACGTGTGCTCCGGCTGCTGCTCGGCTTCGGGAGCCCCAGCACACGGCGCGCCAACCCGACCCCGACCAGCGCGACCAGCACCACGGTGCCGAGGAAGACCCAGCGCCAGCCGAAGGCGTCGGCGATGACCGCGGCGACGGCCGGTCCGAAGAGCGACGGCAGCACCCAGGCGGCGGCCAGCGAGGCGAAGACCGACGCCTGCAGGGTGGTCGGGTAGATCAGTCCGATCACCACGTAGAGCACCACGGTGGCCGCGCCACCGCCCAGACCCTGGAGCACTCGACCGGCGACGAAGAGCTCCATCGAGGTCGCCGCCCCGGCGAGCAGCAGGCCGGCGCCGAAGACGGTCAGCGCCACCAGCAGGGGCATCGCCGGTCCGCGGCGGTCGCTGACCATGCCGGCCGCGACCATGCCGACGACACCGCTGGCCAGAGGCGCGGCGAAGCCGAGGGCGTACACAGTCACGCCCGTCGAGCGCGTCGGTGAGGGTCGGCATCACCGTGGTGACGGCGAGGTTCTCGAAGGCGACCAGCACGATGATCGCGAAGGTGCCGAGGGTGGTGGCCAGGTAGGCGGGCGACAGGATGCCGCCGCTGGGCTCGGTCTGGGGGGTGCTCAACGGGAGATCTCCGCAAGGGTTGCGCCGGTGAGGGCAACCAGGTCGTGGGGGGACAGCTCGACGTCGAGGCCGCGGCGTCCGCCGGAGACCAGGACGGTCTCGTGCAGCAGCGCGCTCGCGTCGACGACGGTGGGCAGCGGCGTACGTTGGCCGATCGGGGAGATCCCGCCGACGACGTACCCGCTGGAGCGCGACGCGACGGCCGGGTCGGCCATCACCGCCTTCTTGGCGCCCAGGGCCGCGGCGACCGCCTTGAGGTCGAGCTGGCCGGAGACCGGGACGACGCCGACCGCGAGGACCGGACGCCCGGAGGTGGCGACGTCGACGACGAGGGTCTTGAAGACCTGCTCGGGCGGGAAGCCGAGAGCCTCGGCCGCCTCGAGGCCGTACGACGTGGCGCGCGGGTCGTGGTCGTAGGGACGCAACGTAAAGGGCACCCCGGCCGCGCTCAGGGCGTCGGTCGCCGGGGTGCCTCCAGATGCCTTCTTCGCCACCTGCTGAGGATAGGTGGGCCTCAGATGACTGTGCTCATTGACCGGCATCTTGCGGGGCTCGCCTCCGGCACACCTCGCTGCGCTCGGCGTACCTCCGGCTCACTCCTCACATTGGATGGCTTCTTGCGCCAGTGGTCAGTTGGTGCCCAGGTGTCCGGGCGTCATGGCCACCAAGTGACCACTGGCGCTGTCGGCGCGGCGGGATATGGTCACCCCCATGACGAAATGGCAGTACCAGGTGGCGCCGATCCCGCTCCACAACGAAGCCCTCATGCTCAACAACTTCGGTGCCGACGGCTGGGAGCTCGTCGCCATCCACACCAATGCCCAGGGTGGCCTCGTCGCCTTCCTGAAGCGGCCGCAGGACGACTGATGCACCCCGAGGAGCGGTTGGCCGAGCTCGGTCTCGCGGTCCCCGAGGTCGCGAAGCCTGTCGCGGCGTACGTCCCGGCGGTGCGCACCGGCAACCTCGTGCTCACCTCGGGCCAGATCCCGGTCCGCGGTGGTGTCCCGGTCGCGACCGGCAAGGTGGGCGACACCGTCACCCCCGAGGTGGCCGTCGAGTGTGCGCAGCAGTGCACGCTCAACGCCATCGCCGCGGTGAAGGCCGAGATCGGTGACCTCGCGCTGGTGAAGCGCGTGGTGAAGGTGGTCGTCTTCGTCTCCTCGACGCCCGACTTCACCGGCCAGCCGCAGGTCGCCAACGGCGCCTCCGAGCTGCTCGGCCAGGTCTTCGGCGACGCCGGCGTCCACGCCCGCTCCGCCGTGGGTGTCGCCGTGCTGCCGCTCGACGTGCCCGTCGAGGTCGAGATCATGGTCGAGGTCTGAGTGCTGCGCCTCGCGCTGCCCCCGCACCTCGTCGAGCAGAGCCGCGCCTTCACCTCCGGTGAGGCGACCCCGGCCGAGCCGCGCAACGCCGCCACCGTGCTGCTGCTGCGCGCCGCGTCCGTCCCGGACGAGGGCCCCGAGGTCTACCTGATGCGCCGCCAGCAGTCGATGGCGTTCGCAGGTGGCATGTGGGTCTTCCCCGGCGGCGGCGTCGACCCGACCGACGACGACCCTGCCGTCGCCTGGGCGGGCCCGAGCCCGGCGGAGTGGGCCGAGATCCTCGGCGCCGACGAGTCGCTGGCCCGCTCGCTGGTCTGCGCCGCGGTGCGCGAGACCTTCGAGGAGTCCGGCGTCCTGCTGGCCGGCCCGGACGCGCAGTCGGTCGTTGCCGACACCACGGGCGACGACTGGGAGGCTGACCGGGTCGCCCTGGAGGCGCGCGAGCTCAGCTTCCATGACTTCCTGCTGCGCCGCGGCCTGGTGCTGCGCAGCGACCTGCTCGGGGCGTACAGCGCCTGGCTGACGCCCGAGTTCGAGCCGCGTCGCTACCGCACCTGGTTCTTCGTGGCGCTGCTCCCCGAGGGGCAGGTCACCCGCGACATCTCCTCCGAGGCCTCCGCGGTCGAGTGGCGCACCGCGCGCTCGGCCGTCGACCAGGCGCTCGAGGGCGCCGTGATCATGATGCCGCCGACCTTCCAGAACTGCCTCGACGTCTCGCTGCACGCCTCGCCCGCCGAGGTCCTCGCCGAGGCCGCGACCCGGCGGATCGAGATGTTCATGCCCGAGGTCGCCGAGGACGAGGCGGGCGAGTTCGGCCTCACCCAGCACCCGGACTGGGAGTCACTTGCGACCCGGGGCGGCCTGCAGTGACCCAGCCCTGGAGCGGCGGCGCCTTCGGGGAGCGGGCGCACTGCGTGCTCGCCCCCAACCCCAACCTGATGACCCTCGACGGCACCAACACCTGGGTGCTGCGCGAGCCCGGCGCCCGGCGCAGCGTCGTCGTCGACCCCGGCCCGTCGATCCTCAGCCACCTCGACGAGGTCGCCGAGCTCGCCGGTGAGGTCGGCGTCGTCCTGCTCACCCACCACCACCTCGACCACTCCGAGGCCGCCAAGGAGTTCGCCGAGCGGATGGGCTGCGGCGTCCGCGCCCTCGACCCGGCCCACCAGCTCGGCTCCGAAGGCCTGGGCGACGGTGACGTCGTCGCGGTCGACGGCCTAGAGGTGCACGTCGTCGGTACGCCCGGCCACACCGCCGACTCCCTCTCCTTCGTGCTGCCCGGTGACGGCGCCGTGCTGACCGGCGACACGGTGCTCGGGCGCGGTACGACCGTGGTCGCCCACCCCGACGGCCAGCTCGGCGCCTACCTCGACTCCCTCGACCGGCTGCACGCGCTGGCCGAGCGCCAGGAGGCGACGCGGATCCTGCCCGGGCACGGCCCCGTGATCGACGACGCCCTCGGCGCCTTGGACTTCTACATCGCCCACCGGCGCGACCGGTTGGCGCAGGTGGAGCAGGCCGTCCTCGACCTGGCCGAGCGCGACACGTGGGCCCAGGCGGTGACCGAGCTCGACCTCGCGCCCGGCAGCGGGGCGACGGTCACGCCGCGTACGGTCGTCGAGCACGTCTACCGCGACGTCGACCCGGTGCTGTGGGGCGCCGCGGAGCTCTCGGTGCGCGCGCAGCTCGCGTACCTTACTCGCCAGTCGTGACTGGAGGCCGAAGGATCGGCGCTCGGGTGGGATGATCGTCGGGTGAATGCACGGATCACCTGCCCCACCCTGGCCACCAAGGTCGTCTCCGCCGAAGAAGCGGTGAAGCACATCTACCCCGGCGACAGCGTCGGGATCAGCGGCTTCACCGGCGCCGGCTACCCCAAGGCCATGCCGGCCGCGCTGGCCGCACGGATGCAGGCCGCCCGCGACCGCGGCGAGGAGTTCCGCGTGGCGCTGTGGAGCGGCGCCTCGACCGCGCCCGACGCCGACGGCGTGCTCGCGGCGGTCGACGGCATCTCGAGCCGGCTGCCCTACAACTCCGACCCGGTGCTGCGCGCCGAGATCAACGCCGGCTCGGTCGACTACCTCGACGCGCACCTGAGCCACTCCGCCCAGCACATGTGGTTCGGCTTCTACGGCAACCTCGACATCGCCGTCGTCGAGGTCACCGCGGTGCTGCCCGACGGCCTCCTCGTGCCGAGCTCGTCGGTGGGCAACAACAAGACCTGGCTCGACCAGGCCGACAAGGTGATCCTCGAGGTCAACCACTGGCAGCCGCGCGAGTTCGAGGGCTTCCACGACATCTACCACCGCACGGCGCTGCCGCCGAACCGCCTGCCGATCCCGCTGACCGAGCCCGACCAGCGCATCGGTGAGCCCTACCTCAAGGTCGACCCCGCCAAGGTGGTCGCCGTGGTCGAGACCAACGCGCCCGACCGCAACAGCGCCTTCAGCCCGGTCGACGAGGTGTCGCGGGCGATCGCCGAGCACCTGGTCGACTTCCTGCGCCACGAGGTCAAGGCCGGCCGGATGCCTGCGGAGCTGCTGCCGATCCAGTCCGGTGTCGGCAACGTGGCCAACGCGGTGCTCGCGGGGCTGGACGCCAGTGAGTTCACCGGACTGACCGCTTTCACCGAGGTGATCCAGGACGGCATGCTCGACCTGCTCGACTCGGGCACGCTGCGCTTCGCCTCGGCCACCTCGTTCGGGCTCTCCGACGCGGGCGTACGCCGCTTCATGGACAACATCAACGCCTACAAGGGCAAGATCCTGCTGCGCAGCGAGGAGATCTCCAACCACCCCGAGCTGGTGCGCCGCCTCGGCGTGATCGCGATGAACGGCATGATCGAGGCCGACATCTACGGCAACGTGAACTCGACCCACGTCATGGGCTCGAGCGTCATGAACGGCATCGGTGGGTCCGGCGACTTCGCCCGCAACGCCTTCCTCAACTTCTTCGTCTCGCCCTCCACCGCGAAGGGCGGCGCGATCTCGTCGATCGTGCCGATGGTCAGCCACGTCGACCACACCGAGCACGACGTGCACGTGGTCGTCACCGAGCAGGGGCTCGCCGACCTGCGAGGCCTCTCGCCGCGCCGTCGCGCCGAGCGGGTCATCGAGCACGCCGCGCACCCGAAGTTCCGCGACGCCCTCACCGAGTACGTCGCCCGCGCCGAGGCTGCCCGACCCACCGCCCGGCACACGCCGCACCTGCTCGACGAGTCGCTGAGCTGGCACCAGCGATTCCTCGACTCCGGCCAGATGTGAGGTCGGCGCGCCCGCCCCTCGGGGTGGGCGCGGTCAGGGTGGGGGCGCGGGGCGTACGGGCGTACGTGCACGGTCCACTGCACCCCGTCGTGCCAGCGCTCCGAGGCCCCGTCGGCGGTGCGGTACCAGCCGGCCGGGATGTGGGCCGGGGCGACCGGACGGCCGTCCGGGCCCAGGGTCGGCGGCTCGACGGGAGAGAGGCCGGAGGTGCTCGCCGAGCCCCCGGCCACGGCCTTGGTCGTACGTCCCCGCAAGGCGAGCACGGTCTCGGTGAACTTGTCCTTCACTGCGGCGACGATGCCGGTGTCCGTCGTGGTGGGCGGGTTGGCGGCCGCCATCGCGCGGCCGGTCCGCACCAACCGCCAGCCGAAGAGGATGGCGGCGCACGAGTAGGCGAAACCGATCAGCGAAGGAAGCGCCACCACGGCGCCGGCCGCGGCGAAGATCAGCGTCAACCACGCGAAGGTGGCGTCGTCGATGTCGGCGTTCGCCGGGTTGCTGGCCTCGTAGCGGACGTCGATGGTGCGGCCCACGTTCTCTGAGCACAGGCCGCTCGAGCTGTGCGGAGTCGACGCCTTGTAGGGGCGCTCATCCACCCAGAACTCGGCCTCCAGGGAGCAGGTGGTCCCGTCGTCGCCCTGGTGGCTGTTGACCCGGGTGACAGTGCCCTGGGTGACCGTGTCGCCCTGGGGTGAGGTGGTGACGAAGAGCGTGACTCCGACCGCCACAAAGATGAGGCCGAAGGCCAGCTGGGCGAGGTGAGCCAGGATCCCGGGGCGGGTCCTCGCCCCGTCGAACGGGTTCTCGAGGCCCACCAGGCCGTCGGTGATGAGCAGCCCGCCCACGACCTGGCGCACCTGTCCGGCGGTGTGGGGGTTGGAGGCGTCGTACTCGGCGACGGTCTCCTTCGCCCGCGCGACCAGGCCACGTGCTGCCCCGAAGATCTTCATACCGGGATCGTGGCAGGCGGGTCGCGCCGGGTCAGGTGATTCGCGTGTTTCGACGCCTCCACCAGCGCCACGGGGCGAACGCGACGAGCTGTACCACCAGCCCTGTGACCAGCACTCCGATCAGCACCTGGCGGACCGTCGTGAGCGGCCACCGCGGGCCCGCGAAGTCGAAGGGCGGTGACGCGGCGAGGGCGCTCGCTGCGGAGACGCCGGTCGCGTCGTCCACGCCCCGCAACTCGGTGAGCTCGGCTGCGCCCCGGGCGCCGACGGCCAGGACAGCGGGCGTCATCCTCCCGGACCCCATCGGTCGCGCATGCATGATCATCACGTCGCCACGCGGCGTGTGGCCCTGGACCTCGACCCGGTCGAGGTCACGCGGTGCGTTCCAAGGGTCCAGCTCCAGCTGGCTGGTGGGATCGGTGAGGTCGAGACGGCGCAGCCCGGAGCCGTAGGTGTACTCGACCCCGCCGTTCATCCCCACCGCCAGGCTGGTGCCGTCGGGGGAGAGCGAGGCACTGGTCCAGTTCAGGGCGATCCCGGTGACACGACGGGAGGAGACGGTGGTCTCGGGGTCGGCCGGCAGGGTGAGGAGACTGCGGCCCGAGACGATGTAGGCCGCTCCGTCGTCGGCGGCGGCGAGCCCGACGTACCACCCCTCTGCGGAGTCGAGGACCCGGAAGGCTCCGTCGAGCTCGTCGAGCGGGGTGCTGCCGGCGACGCGCACCTTGCCCCGGAAGGCCATGCCCTCGGGGCCCCACTCGGCCGCCTCGTCACCGAACCACGCCAAGCGGCTGCCGTCCGGCGACCACGCCAGGTGGAGCACCCGGACGGGACGGTCGTTGCGACCCACCAGCGGGAGCCGGCGCATCGTGCCCTCGACCAGGTCGGCCACGGCGATGCCGGCCGTGTCGGAATCGTAGTAGCCACCCATCCCGTCGCCGGCGTCGATGTAGGGCCAGGCCAGCTGTGTCCCGTCAGGGCTCAGCTGGGCCCGGATGCCGGCGTACCGCTCGAAGTAGTACTGGGGGAAGCCGGGAAGGAGCACCGGGCGGTGCCGTCCGTCGTGGGCGTCGACCAGGATCGCCACGCCCTCGTCCCCGGAGAAGACCATCGAGGTGACACCCGGTGCGGCGTCCGTGACCGGGGCGATCGCCGGGCCGTCGTCCATCCCTGCCCGCATCCAGCGCCACTCGGCGTGCGCCGGGAGCGCGGGCTCGTCGCTGGTGGGCGCCCCGAGGGAGGACCACAGCGGCTGGGTGGCCCAGGCCAACGCTCCTGCGACGACCAGCAGGCGTAGCCCTGCGCGACGCGAACCGGCAAGGGTGCTGCCGGGCAGGCGGATCCAGGTGAGGAGCAGCGCCACGACCACGCCGCCGACCACGAACGTGGTGGTGGACCAGGAACGGATCGCGCCGATGAACGGGAGGGAGGCGATCCCCAACGAGATCAGGGCGGCAAGAGCCCACCCCGACGCCTTGCTGCGCGGTCTCGTCGCCGCGGCCGCGTCGGCCGCCGTCCGACGGCGACGACGCTCGAAGAGCCAGAGTGCCACCACGACGACGGCCGACCCGAGCACGAACCAGAGCCAGTTGGAGCGAGGCGCCCAGTCGGGCCGTGGTCCTGCGATCGGATCGGCGTCGCCCAGCGCACTGGCGACGCTGAAGTCCGCCCCGGTGGCGCCATGGATCCGGATGAGGTCGCTGGGTGCGCCCCGGTCGGTCGAGCGCTGGATCACCGGCTCGTCCAACGTCGTGGCGAGGAGGGCGCCGTCAGGGGTCCATCCCAACGGTGTGGTGGCGAAGTCTCCGGAGACGTCCCAGGGACGGCCGGTGAGGCCCAGATCCGGGTCGTCCAGGTCCAGGTCGAAGGTCTGCGCCCTCCCGTCGTCGTCCTGCACGCCCGAGAGCGCGACCGTCGTGAGGTCGGTGGACAGGGGCGTGGGCGATTCCTCGCCCGACGTCTCGGCGGCGTCGTACGGCTGCCCCTCGTCCTCGCGCAGCGGCCCGGGGCGAGTGTCCGCGTCGAGCTGCCACAGCCTGCGCCAGTCACCCACCACGAGTCCGCCGTCGGGACGTGCGGCCAGCACCCCGAGGCTGGAACGTGACGGCAGTCGCCACGGACCGCCGAGCTCGTCGTCAAGGCTGGCCACGCCGGCCCAGACCCGTTCGTCGTTCCCGCCCTCGGGGTCGTACGCAAGGGCGGCCCACCCGACCCGGCTCCCGTCGGGTGACCACTGCAGCCGGGTGACACGCAACGGTGCGCCGTCCGGGGCCTCCAGGACGGTCGTCGTCTGGTCACCGGTCGACAGGTCGACGATCGCCACCCCCGCCATGTCCTCGTCGCGGACGGCGCCCGGCACGAAGGAGGCATGGGCCAGGTGGCGTCCGTCAGGCGACAGTGCCACCTGCGGCAACGCCATGCCGGGCACGTCGAGGTCGGGCAGCGTACGCACGTGGTGGCGCGCGTCCTTCGCGGAGACCAGGAGCACGGCTCCGTCGTCCAGCGGCAACGCGACCGACGCAGGACCGACGTCGTCCACCGGACGCGGTGGGTCGTCCAGCTCGCGCACCTGCGGCACCCACACCTCCTGGGGCAGCGCTCCTCCCCGCGGGGCGTCAGCGGGACGTACGAGCACGTCAGGCCTGACCAGCGCGACCGAACCGAGGAGCACCAGGAGGGCCACGGCAGCCGCCACCGCCAGACTCATGCGTGACGTGGGGCGCGGCGCGCGGCCGCGGCTCCACAGGTCGCCGGGAAGGGGAGTGGGGACGAAGTCGTCGGCCACCTCGTGGAGGCCGCGGCGCAGCTCCTGCTCGAGGGTCTCGTGCGCGTTCATGGCGTCCTCCCGAGGAGTTCGGCGAGGTGGGGAGCGTGGTCGCGGAGGCGGCGCAACGCCTGGCTGTGGGTCGACTTCACGGTGCCGACGGAGACACCGAGCGCCTCGGCGGCCTGGGTCTCGGTGAGGTCCTCGTAGTAGCGCAGCACGATCACGGCCCGCTGCTTGGTGGTGAGGCGCTCGAGCGCCGCCATGAGCGTCAGGCGTGCGTCGGCATCGTGCCCGGGGTCGGCGACCCGGTCGCCAGTGAGCTCGTGCTCGCTGAACCTGAGCCGTCGCCAGCGCGAGACGTTGGCCGTGTAGATCGTGCGCCGGACGTACGCCTCGGGGGAGGTGTGGATCTTCTCCCAGCGCCGGGCCGCCTCCAGCAACGCCTGCTGGACGAGGTCCTGCGCGGTGTGGTGGTCGCTGGTGAGGAGGAAGGCGGTGCGCTGGAACGCCGGCCCACGGGCCGCCACGAACTCGTTGAAGCCCGCTTCGTCTGCTGTGAGCACCTCTCACCTCCTCCTCGGTCACAGGGGGAGACGACCGCCCCCGACGAGAAGGTTGGCAGTGGGTTCCGACTTTTTCTGCATCTCGCCTGCGCCCGCCGAGAAAATGGCAGAAGGGCGAGGGATCACCCTCGCCCTTCCGTACGTCGACGGGTCAGCGCGCGCGCTTGCCCAGACGCTCGATGTCCATGATCACCACGGAGCGGGGCTCCAGGCGGATCCAGCCGCGCGAGGCGAAGTCGGCCAGCGCCTTGTTGACCGTCTCGCGGGAGGCGCCGACCAGCTGGGCGAGCTCCTCCTGGGTGAGGTCGTGGTGCACGTGGACGCCGTCGTCGGCGGAGCGGCCGAAGCGGTCGGCGAGGTCGAGCAGTGCCTTGGCGACACGGCCGGGCACGTCCGAGAAGACGAGATCGGCGACGACGTCGTTGGACTTGCGCAGGCGCGAGGCGAGCTGGCTGAGCAGGCTGCGGGCCACGGTCGGGCGACCCTCGAGCCAGCGCAGCAGGTCCTCGTGCGAGAGGGAGGCGAAGGAGGCGTCGGTGACCGCGGTGACGGTGGCCGAGCGCGGGCCCGGGTCGAAGAGCGACAGCTCGCCGAACATCTGGCCGGGGCCCATGACCGCCAGCAGGTTCTCGCGGCCGTCGGCGGCGGAGCGTCCGAGCTTCACCTTGCCGTCGAGCACGACGTAGAGCCGATCACCCGAGTCGCCCTCGTGGAAGAGCACGTCGCCGCGGCGCAGCTTCGTCTCGGCCATCGAGTTGCTCAGCGCGGTGGCGGCTTCGTCGTCCAGTGCACTGAAAAGCGGTGCCTGTCGAAGCACGTCGTTGTCCACGGATCCTCCAGTCGTAGCGGCGTCCCGAGTCCCCGGGGGCACCTCATCCTAACCAGTGGTATACCTCACACGCCCACATTGGGGGCGGAAGGTCGTGCGAACGTGGCCGTCAACCACCGCTTGCGGGCGGGTGTGAGCGGTCTCCGGCGCTGGCCGCGCGTCGTCGTACGCGTCGTTGGCCCGGTCATTGTCGGAGCGCCACCGTAGGCTGACCGGCGTGCCAGCACTCCCTGTTTCCACCCCGCCCGACACCTCCTTGGTGCGCCGTGCGCGCAAGGTCAACCGGGTGCTCGCCGAGACCTATCCCGACGCCCACTGCGAGCTCGACTTCGACGACCCGTTCCAGCTGCTGGTCGTCACCGTGCTCTCCGCGCAGACCACCGACCGTCGGGTCAACGCGGCGAGGCCGGCGCTCTTCGCGGCCTACCCGGACCCTCGCGCGATGGCCGCGGCGCCGCGTGAGCACCTCGAGCAGCTGGTCGGACCGCTGGGCTTCTTCCGCCAGAAGACCACCTCGCTGCTCAAGCTCTCCGCCGCGATCGTCGACAACTTCGACGGCGAGGTGCCCGGGCGCCTGGAGGACCTGGTGACCCTGCCGGGCGTGGGCCGCAAGACCGCCAACGTCGTCCTGGGCAACGCCTTCGACGTCCCCGGCATCACCGTCGACACCCACTTCGGCCGCCTCGTGCGCCGCTTCGGCTGGACGACCGAGACCGACCCGGTGAAGGTCGAGCTCGCAGTGGGGGAGCTCTTCCCCAAGAAGGACTGGACGATGCTGTCCCACCACGTGATCTGGCACGGGCGTCGTCGCTGCCACGCCAAGAAGCCCGCCTGCGGTGCCTGCCCTGTCGCGCGCTGGTGCCCGTCGTACGGTGAAGGTCCCACGGACCCCGTCGAGGCCGAGAAGCTCGTGAAGACGCAGGGGCCGGCATGAGTCGCACCTCCCGTCGTACGCCGCTCCTGCGCGCCGCCGCCGTCGTCACCGCCGCCGTGCTCGCCCTCGCGGGCTGCACCTCCGACGACCCCGGCTCCCCCCAGGGCCCTGCCGCCCTGCCCGCCCCGATGCCGGAGCTGACCCTGCCCGGCTTCGCAGGGGCTCCCTCGGTGGACCTCGGCGCGATCGACACCCCGACCGTCGTGAGCCTGTGGGCGTCGTGGTGCAACCCGTGCCGCAAGGAGATGCCCCTCATCGAGGAGTTCTCGCAGAAGTACGAGGGTCGCGTCGACGTGCTCGGCGTCAACTACCAGGACGCCCAGAGCAAGGCAGCCGAGGAGTTCGTCGAGGAGACCGGGGCGACCTACCCGATGGTCGTCGACCTCAAGGGCGAGCTCGACGGCCTCGACCCCGTGCCGCGGGTGCCCGGCCTTCCGTTCCTGGCCTTCGTCGACGCCGACGGTGAGCTCGTCGGCGTGGAGATGCAGCTCTTCGACGACCTCGCCGAGTTCGAGGAGCTCGTCGGGCGCCACCTCGACCTGGGGGAGGCGTCGTGAGCGAGGTCGTCCAGGACCCCGACCGCTTCCCCGAGTGGCTCCGGCCGGTCGTCGAGGGCGCCGGGACGATCACCGTCGACGACCTGACCCGCTTCGCCCCACCCCCGGGAGTCGACGCCCGGCGCGGCGCGGTCCTGATGCTCTTCGCCGAGTCGGAGAACGGCGAGCCCGAGGTGCTGCTCACCGAGCGCGCCCACCACATGCGTACGCAGCCGGGGCAGGTCTCCTTCCCCGGCGGCGGCATCGACGAGGGTGAGACGGTCGTCGAGGCGGCGCTGCGCGAGGCGTACGAGGAGATCGGGCTGGTCTCCGCCGAGATCGACGTCTTCGGCCAGCTGCCCGACCTGTGGCTCCCGCCGGCCAACTACGTGGTCACCCCCGTGCTGGGCTACTGGCGCGACCGCGGGATCGTGCACGTGGCGAGCCCCGACGAGGTGCACGCCATCCACCACGAGTCCATCGCCGAGCTGCTCGACCCCGAGCACCGGTTCAACGTGCGCCACCCCAGCGGGTGGGTCGGTCCGGGCTTCTCGGTCGGCGCGGAGAAGGAGGTGATCCTGTGGGGCTTCACCGCCGGGATCATCGCCCGGCTCTTCGACCACGTGGGGTGGACGACGCAGTGGGACAAGTCCCGGGTGCGCGACCTGCCACCCCTCATGCTGCAAGGTAATGCCCCTGGGCAGGCGGACCTCGCCCCCAACACGAAACTGCGGGAGTAGACCGGGTGAACGTCCTCGACTGGGTGCTGGTGGTCGTCGCCTACATCTATGCGCTCTCGGGCTACTGGCAGGGGTTCGTCACCGGCGCCTTCGCGACCATCGGCCTGCTGGCCGGTGGTTTCTTCGGCGTCTGGCTGGCTCCTGTCGCCCTCGGCAACGCCCAGCCGTCGCTGTGGGTCTCCCTCGGCGCGCTGCTGATCGTGATCCTGGCGGCCTCGTTCGGCCAGGCCGCGCTGCAGTGGGCCGGCGCGAAGATCCGCGACCGGATCACCTGGCAGCCCGTGCGCGCCCTCGACGCCGTCGGCGGCGCCGCCCTGTCGGCTGCCGCCGTCCTGGTGGTGGCGTGGGTGCTCGGCGTCGCGATCTCCGGCTCGCAGCTCTCCACGGTGACCCCGGTCGTCCGCTCCTCGGTCGTCCTGGCCAAGGTCGACCAGGTGCTGCCCGGCCGCGCGACCGAGGCCCTGCACGCCTTCAACAACGTCGTCGGCACCACCTTCTTCCCGCGCTACCTCGAGCCCTTCGCCCCCGAGCGGATCGTCGCGGTGCCGCAGGGTGACCCGCGCACGCTCAACGACCCCGAGGTCAAGGCGGCCGAGGCGAGCACGTTCAAGGTCTACGGCAACAACGACTGCGGCCGCGGCGTCGAGGGCACCGGCTTCTTCTACGCGCCGGGGCGCGTGATGACCAACGCCCACGTCGTGGCCGGCGTCGACGCCCCCGAGGTCGAGATCGACGGTGAGCGGGTGCCGGCCACCGTCGTGCTCTACGACCCCGACCTCGACGTGGCTGTCCTCGCGCTCTCCGCCCGCGGCGTGCCGCACCTGGACTTCGCCCGGGACGTCGCCGACAGGCAGGCGGTGGCCGTGCTCGGCTTCCCCCAGGACGGTCCCTACGACGTGCAGTCGGGCCGGGTCCGCGCCACGCAGCGCCTGCGCTCGCCTGACATCTACGGCGAGGGCACCGTGATCCGCGAGGTCCTGTCGCTGCGTACGTTGGTGCGTCCCGGCAACTCCGGCGGTCCGGTGGTCGACACCGACGGTGACGTCGTCGGCATGGTCTTCGCGGCCTCGGTCACCGACCGGCAGACCGGCTACGCGTTGACCTCGCAGCAGGTGGGCGAGTCGGCGTCGATCGGGATGACCGCGACGCGACCGGTCGACACGGGCGCCTGCGCGGGCTGAGCGACGTCGAACGTCGACCAAATGTCGGTCCTGCCGGATCGGCTGAGCGTGGCAGGAGCGCCTTTGGTCGACGGTGCACGGTCGATGACCGTGCGCCGGGTCAGCGCTTGAGGAGCTGGGTCGTCCTGCGCCTGGCGGATCGCACGCTCCGGCGCCTTGACCTTCTTGACCTTGCGCAGGCCGACCAGCGCGAGGATGGCGGCGACGAGCAGGTAGAAGCCCGTCACGATGAGGTAGGCCCAGTGCAGGTCGAGACCCTTGCCGCCCCAGTGGATGAAGTGGGCGATGGTGATCGAGAGCAGGATCAGGACCATCAGGCCCATGAAGGCCGCGCCGGCGAAAAGGCCGATGCCCGTTCCGCCCGCCTTCACCGAGACCTTGAGCTCCGACTTCGCGAGCTCGATCTCCTTGTGGATCAGGGAGGAGACGTCGCGACTGGCGTCGCTGATCAGACGGCCGATGGTGGGGTCGGTGTCCTTGACCGGTTCGGTTGCCATGCGTCGCACCCTACAGAACCGCCGGAGCGTGATGCACGGCACGCTGTAGTGTGGCTCCCGGAGTGCCGGGAAGTCTGGTCGGCCCGCGTCGACGTGACGCGGTGGTGCAGGACCGACTTCAAGGAGTGACGTGACATCCCCCAGCCCCCTCTCGCGCCGTCGTGACGCCGACCAGGTGTGGACCCGCGGGCCCGTGTGGAGCCGAAGCGACCGCGCGTTGGCCCGCCTGGTCGCCCGACCCGTGCGGGAGTTCATGCGCATCGAGTCGGCGGGGTCGATCCTGCTGCTCCTGGCCACGGTCGCGGCGCTCGTCTGGGCCAACGCGTCCTCGTCGTACGACGCGTTCTGGCACACCCCGATCACCGTCGAGGTGGGTTCGTGGACGCTGAGCGAGTCGCTGCAGCACTGGGTCAACGACGCCCTGATGGTCATCTTCTTCTTCGTCGTCGGGCTCGAGATCAAGTACGAGCTCGTCAACGGCGACCTGCGTGACCCCCGCAGCGCGGCCCTGCCGATGATCGCCGCGGTCGGCGGCATGGTCGTCCCGGCGGGGATCTACGCGGCGCTCAACGCCGGCGGCGACGGGGCCGCTGGTTGGGGCATCCCGATGGCCACCGACATCGCCTTCGCGGTCGGGGTGCTGGGCGTGCTGGGTCGGCGCATCCCGAGCGCGGCGCGGCTCTTCCTGCTCACGCTGGCGGTGGTCGACGACATCGGCGCCATCCTGGTGATCGCCGTGTTCTACACCGCCGACCTCTCGCTGCCGGCGCTCGCGCTCGCCGTGGGCGGCCTGCTGGTGATGGTCGCGATGCGCATGGTGCGGATCTGGAACCGGTGGGCCTACGTCGTGGTCGGCGTCGGCGTCTGGCTCGCTCTGCTCGCCTCCGGGGTGCACGCGACGCTCGCCGGTGTCGCGATCGGACTGCTCACCCCCGCCGTGCCGCTGCTCAAGGAGGAGGTGGCGCGCCGCTTCGCCGTCGAGACGCTGCGCGACGACCACCTGGACCCCGACGAGATCGCGCGTCTGCGCTTCCTGCTCGACGAGTCCGTCCCCGCGGTCGAGCTGCTCCAGTCGCGGCTGCACCCGTTCTCCGCGTACGTCGTCCTCCCGCTCTTCGCGCTCGCCAACGCCGGCGTGCCGCTCAGCCTGGGGGACCTGGCGGCGGCGCTGACCTCGCAGGTGGGTCTGGGGGTCATCCTCGGCCTCGTGGTCGGCAAGCCGCTGGGCATCCTGCTCTTCACCGTGGTGGCGGTGAAGCTGGGCGTGGGGCGTCTGCCCGAGGGCGCGACGTGGCCGATGCTGCTGGGCCTCGGCGCCGTGGCCGGCGTCGGCTTCACGGTGTCGATCTTCATCGCGAGCCTCTCCTTCCCGGGCGCCCAGCTGCTGACCGACGAGGCCAAGCTCGGAATCATCGCCGCCTCGGTGACGGCCGCCGTGGTGGGCGTCGTGGTCCTGCTCGCCGCGACGCGGAGGAGCGATGCGACGGCGGTGCACGAGTCTTTGCCCTCGGGTACCCGCCAAGACCCCTCGGATCAGCCTGACGTGCGTTAGGTTGGGGTTACTTCCGGTAGCGGCCCCGCTCCGCAGGTGGGGAAGGGCGTGACGAAGAGATGAGAGCGACACCGACGCAGGTGGTCGGCCGCATCGCGGTGACCCTGCTGGCGGCGCTCGTGGTTGCGGACGTCGTCGTCGTCGACGTCGCCCTCTCCCCGCTCTTCGCGTTGGCGCCCGTGGTCGGAAGCATCGCGCTCCGCACCCGGCACACCAGCGAGCTGGCCGTCGCCGCTACTGCCCTGGCTGTCGGCTCCGACCTCTGGAACGAGGACCTCTGGGGCGGGCAGCACCTGGTCCGCGTCGTCGACGTGGCCCTGATGAGCAGCGTCGCGGTCGTCATCGCCTACGTACGCCGCCGCTCGACGAAGCGGATCGGCGAGCTGAAGGCGTTGGCCGAGATCGCCCAGTACGCGGTCCTGCCGGTCGTGCCGGCGCGCGTCGGGCAGACTGGCGTCGCGGTCCGGTACGAGTCCGGCACCCAGGACACGGTGATCGGTGGGGACCTCTACGACTGCTACCACTCCAGCACGCACATCCGCTTCCTGATCGGTGACGTGCGCGGCAAGGGGATCGAGGCGGTCGAGCAGTCGGCCCGCGTGATCCGGGCCTTCCGCCAGGCCGCGGCGATCCAGCCGGACCTGGAGTCGGTGGCGGTGGAGATGAGCCGCTACCTCCACCCCTTCTTCTCCGACGAGGAGTTCGTGACCGCCCTGGTGCTCGACACCACCGAGGCCGGTGTGGTCCGCATGGTCAACGCTGGACACCCCGCTCCGCTGCTGGTGCATGCCGACGGCACGTGGGAGTTCGTCGAGCGCGACGCCGACCTGCCCCTGGGGCTGGGCCTCACCTTCGGTCGCCACGAGTTCGCCTGGCAGCCCGGCGACCGCCTGCTGCTCTACACCGACGGCGTCACCGAGGCCCGGGACCGTCGCGGCGAGTTCTTCGACCTGGGCGCCCACGCGCGCATCCTGGCCGACAACACCCTCGAGGTGGCCCTCTCCCGACTGCTGCAGCAGGTCCGTGACCACTCCGACCGTCACGAGCTCGGCGACGACGTCGCGGTGATGCTGATGGAGTACTCCCCGCAGGCGGAGACCACCCAGGCGGTCGTGGACGACCGCGACTGGCTCGAGCTCTACGCGTAGTCGTCGATCGGGTCGACGTCGCTCGTCCCGGCGTCGGGCGCCTCGGCGGGCGGTCGGAAGACAGCCTCGAGCGCCTGCACCACCACGGCCAGGCTCTCCGTGAGGGGTCGCGCGTACGACGCCTTCAGCTCGGCCGACAGGGCGCCTTCGCCGACGGCGTACAGGGTCGAGGGGAGGGACCGGCCCTCGAGGTCGACCCGCGCCAGCAGGCCGGTGGTCTGGTCGAACTCGATCGTGAGGTCGGTGGAGTGCCCTCGCTGCCACTCCTCGGGCCTGGCCTGCGGGAGCCACGGGTGCGCGGCGATGAACGCGTCCTGCGGTGCGCAGAAGACGGCCTGGCTCCAGTCGCCCTGGGCACGGTCGAAACCGGCCGGCGTGAGCACCGGGCCCAGCGTGGAGTCGAGCAGGGCGAGGAGGTCGTCGTC
The DNA here is from genome assembly GCF_004777465.1 of Nocardioides daphniae. NCBI lineage: Bacteria > Bacillati > Actinomycetota > Actinomycetes > Propionibacteriales > Nocardioidaceae > Nocardioides > Nocardioides daphniae. The sequence goes on along the minus strand of NZ_CP038462.1, from coordinate 3,317,411 downwards.
GGTCACGGGGTGAGTCTGCCCGGTGCCGCCGACGGTTTCGCCCTGTCAGTCGTCGCGCAGGGCCTCGTGCTGGTCGACGTTGCGTACGTCGTCCGGCTCCGCCGAGCGGTCGACCTCGACGCTCGTGACGGTCTCGTCGAGTGCGGGAGCCTTCGGCAGCTGGCTGTACTTCCCGTTCGGTGTGCTGGCGGTCATGGAGACACCGTAGACCCGCGACGACCTCCGCGTCAGTCGACGACGGTGGCGCCCCGGTGGGTCTCGCGGTGCGCCTCGTAGACGGCCGCGTTGCGGTGCAGCTTCGCGACCTCGTCGTCGGTGAGCTCGCGTCGCACCTTCGCGGGGACGCCGGCGACCAACGTACGCGGGGGCACCTGCATGCCCTCGGTGACCAGGGCGCCGGCGGCGATGAGGACCTCGTCGCCGATGACGGCGCCGTTCATCACGGTGGCGCTCATGCCGACCAGGACGTGGTCGCCGATGGTGGCGCCGTGCACGACGGCGCCGTGGCCGACGGAGACGCCCTCGCCGAGCGTGACGGGCTTGCCGGGGTCGACGTGGAAGACGCAGTTGTCCTGCACGTTGGAGCCCTTGCCGATGGTGATCGGCTCGTTGTCGGCGCGCAGCACGGCGCCGTAGAAGACCGAGGCGCCCTCGGCCAGGTGGACGCGGCCGACGAGGGTGGCGTTGGGGGCGACCCAGGCGGAGTCGTCGATGGTGGGGGCGTGGTCACCGAGTGCGATCAGCATGCGGGCGAGGCTAGCGCCCGGCGCCGACAGGCGGCTCACTGATTCCGCTTCACGCGCGTGCCGACGCCCCTAGGGTCGCCCCATGACCGGCGCGGGGACTGCAGCACGCGTGGCGATGCGTGCCCTCGGTGCCGGCCTGGGCGGCTTCCTCGCCGGCTGGGTCTTCGTGCCGTGCCTGCTCCTGGTCGGCTTCGCGCGGAGTGGCTTCGGCACGAGCGACAGCCTGCTCAACGTCGCGGCGTACGTCGGTCTCAGCGCGGTTTGGCCGGTCGCCACCGTGGCGTTCGGCTGGTGGCTGGAGCGGCTCGGCACCGCACTGGTGGGTTTCGCCGTCGGTGTCGGGGTCGCCGTGGTGGTGCTCGGGATCTTCGCCTGAGCCGTCGTCGAGGGTCGATCCCCGGGTCGGGTCAGGGTCGATCCCGATGGTGCGGGTCGTCGCGGCGCAGCAGGCTGGGAGGACTACCACCCCAGGAGGAACCCATGTCCGACATCCGTGCCAGCCTCGGCCAGCGAGGCCTCTACCGCCCGCGTGACCACCGCATCCTCGGTGGCGTCTGCGCCGGCCTCGGTGAGCGCTTCGGCCTCGGCCCGTGGACGGCCAGGCTGCTCTTCGTGCTGCTGCTGATGGTCGTGCCCGGCAGCCAGCTGCTGATCTATCCGGTGCTGTGGATCCTGATGCCGGACGAGCTGTCGCGCTGAACTGGTGACAACTGAGCTGGTGACAACTGAGCCGGTGACAACTGGTCGATGGATGCAGATTCCGGCGCTGGGAGCGACATCGATCGACCAGTTGCGCTGACGCGTCGTGAGCGGCCGACCCGGGGCGTCCGTGTACGACCCCGACTCTGTGGGTAGTGCCTGTGCAGGGGCTCGTCCCGTGGCCCCGCTCCCGACTCGAAGGTGGTTGACTCATGAAGGCAGTGACGTGGCAGGGCACCACAACATGCAGGTCACGGAGGTGCCGGACCCGCGCATCGAAGAGCCGACCGACATCATCATCCGCGTCACCTCGACCGGCCTGTGCGGCTCTGACCTGCACCTCTACGAGACGCTCGCCGCGTTCATGGAGCCGGGCGACATCGTCGGGCACGAGCCGATGGGCATCGTGGAGGAGGTCGGCGCCGACGTCACGAAGGTGAAGGTGGGCGACCGAGTGGTCGTGCCGTTCAACGTCTCCTGCGGCTCGTGCTGGATGTGCGACCAGAAGCTCTTCAGCCAGTGCGAGACCACGCAGAACCCTGAGCACGGCACGGGCGCCAGCTTCTTCGGCTACTCGAAGCTCTACGGCCAGGTGCCCGGCGGTCAGGCGGAGTACCTGCGCGTCCCGTTCGGCAACTTCCTCCCGGTCAAGGTGCCGCACGAGCACTCCGACGACCGGTTCCTCTTCCTCTCCGACGTGCTGCCGACGGCCTGGCAGGGCCTGAAGTACGCCGCCGTCCCCGACGGCGGCACGCTGCTCGTCCTCGGCGCGGGCCCGATCGGCGACATGGCCGCACGCATGGGCGTACGCGCCGGGCACCGCGTCATCAGCGTCGACCGGGTGCCGGAGCGGCTCGCCCGCACGGCGGCCTTCGGCGCGGAGACGATCAACTTCGACGAGGTGAAGGGTGACGGCGGGGTCGCCGCCGTCGTCCGCGAGATGACCGACGGTCGCGGCGCCGACTCGGTGATCGACGCGGTCGGCATGGAGGCCCACGGGTCCCCGGTGGCCCAGGGCGTGCAGAAGTTCGTGGGGCTGCTGCCCGACGCGATCGCCGAGCCGATGATGAAGAAGGCCGGCATCGACCGGCTCGCTGCCCTGCACACCGCGATCGAGGCCGTACGCCGCGGCGGCACCGTCTCGCTCTCGGGCGTCTACGGCGGTGCGGTCGACCCAATGCCGATGTTCCAGATGTTCGACAAGCAGGTGCAGCTGCGGATGGGCCAGGCCAACGTGCGCGCCCACACCGACGAGCTGCTCTCCATGCTGGTCGAGGACGACCCGTTCGGCGTCGACGCCTTCGCCACCCACCACCTCCCGCTCGACGAGGCGCCCCAGGCGTACAAGCACTTCCAGAAGAAGGAGGACGGCATGGTGAAGGTGGTCTTCAAGCCCTGATCCTGCGGCTCTTCCAGCGCCTGTCGTCACGGCGTCGACTCCTCGGAGTCGGCGCCGTGGTGCGTGCTCGCGAAGGGTGCCCTCCCGCTGGTCAGCAGCGAGGTCGCCTCGGGTGGTGAGCGTGAGGTCCTTGCCCCGGGGAGACGGCGTCCCCCACGCCCGACGCAGTGCCCACGTCCGTCACGTGGCAGGCGGTCGACATCTCCTCCGACGACCTGAGGCCTTTGCTGCGCGGGGCGGACGTCGTGGTGCACCTGGCCTGGAAGATGCAGCCCAACGCCACCGCCACGCGAGCGCGACCCCGACGACCAGCAGCCCCCCACAGGCCAGCATCAGCAGCATGGGAGGCAGTCAAGCAGCGGCGGGACGGCGAGGCCACTGGTCCAGACAGGAGGCCCGGCGGAGTCGCGCGCACGAGGGGGAGTACCGGGCGCGCTCCCGGGGTAACGGACCCCCATGAGGCTGGGATACACGTTGATGACCGAGCAGTCCGGACCGCGCGAGCTGGTGCGGTACGCCCAGGGCGCGGAGGCGGCCGGGTTCGACTTCGAGGTGAGCAGTGACCACTACTTCCCGTGGCTGGCGAGCCAGGGGCACTCCCCGTACGCCTGGAGCGTGCTGGGCGCGGTCGCGCAGGCCACCGAGCGCGTCGGGCTGATGACGTTCGTGACCTGTCCGACGCGGCGCTACCACCCCGCCGTTGTGGCGCAGAAGGCCGCGACCATGGGGTTGCTGAGCGACGGCCGCTTCACCCTCGGGCTCGGGTCGGGCGAGAACCTCAACGAGCACGTCGTCGGTGCGTGGCCCTCGGTCGGGGTGCGGCAGGAGATGCTCGTCGAGGCGATCGAGATCATCTCGCACCTGCTCGGTGGGGAGACGCTCAACTTCGACGGCTCGTACTTCGAGGTGCACGAGGCGAAGCTGTGGGACCTGCCCGACGAGCCGGTGCGGATCGCGACAGCGATCTCCGGCCAGCAGGGGATCGACCAGTTCGCGCCCCTCTCCGACGACATGGTGGCCGTGACGCCCGACGCGAGCCTGGTGGAGGCGTGGGACGCCGCGAAGCAGGGCTCCGGGGGTCGCAAGTTCGGTCAGCTCCCGATCTGCTGGGCGCCCGACGAGCGCACTGCCCTCGAGCTGGCCCACGACCAGTTCCGCTGGTCGGCGTCCGGGTGGGCGGTCAACGCCGAGCTGCCGGGGCCGGCCTCCTTCGACGAAGCCACGAAGTCGGTGCGCCCCGAGGACGTCGCCGAGTCGATCGCCTGCGGCCCCGACCTCGACAAGATCGTCGAGAACGTCAAGGCCTACGCCGACGCCGGCTTCACCAACCTCGCGTTGCTGCAGGTGGGCGACCAGTACCAGGAGCAGTTCCTGGAGGTGGCGAAGGCCGAGCTACTGCCGCGGCTGCGGGAGGCCGTGGGCACCACCGGTGCCTGACCCCCCGTACGCACGACGGCGCGACACCCACCCGGGTGCCGCGCCGTCGCTGCGTACGAGCTCAGCTCACGCAGTCAGCTCACTTCGCGTTGCCGGCCTCGCGCGCCTTGATCAGCTCCATCACCGACGAGTCGGCGAGCGTGGTCACGTCGCCGACGTCGCGGCCCTCGGCGACGTCCTTGAGCAGGCGGCGCATGATCTTGCCGGAGCGGGTCTTGGGCAGCTCGGGCACGACCATCACCTGGCGCGGCTTGGCGATCGGGCCGATCTCGTGGGCCACGTGGTTGCGCAGCTCGGTGACGATGTCCTCGCCGCCGTCGCCCGCGTTGTCACGCAGGATCACGAAGGCGCAGACGGCCTGGCCGGTCATGTCGTCGGCGGCACCGACCACGGCGGCCTCGGCGACCTTCGGGTGCGACACCAGGGCCGACTCGATCTCGGTGGTGGAGAGCCGGTGGCCCGACACGTTCATCACGTCGTCGACGCGGCCGAGGACCCACAGGTCGCCGTCCTCGTCCTTCTTCGCGCCGTCACCGGCGAAGTAGAGGCCCTGCCAGCGGGACCAGTAGGTGTCGACGAAGCGCTGGTCGTCGCCCCACAGGGTGCGCAGCATCGCGGGCCACGGCTCCTTGAGGACGAGGTAGCCGCCGGAGCCGTTGGGCACCGACTTCGCCTCGTCGTCGACCACGTCGGCCACGATGCCGGGCAGCGGCCGCATCGCGGAGCCCGGCTTTCCGGCCGTCACGCCGGGCAGCGGGGAGATCAGGATCTGGCCCGTCTCGGTCTGCCACCAGGTGTCGACGATCGGGGCCTTGTTGCCGCCGATGTGCTCGCGGTACCAGATGTAGGCCTCGGGGTTGATGGGCTCACCGACCGACCCGAGCAGGCGGATCGACGACAGGTCGAACTTCGCCGGGATGTCGTCGCCCTGCTTCATGAAGGTACGGATCGCGGTGGGCGCGGTGTAGAAGATCGTCACGCCGTACTTTTCGATGATCTCCCACCAGCGGCCCTTGTGCGGCGCGTCGGGGGTGCCCTCGTACAGCACCTGCGTGGCGCCGTTGGCGAGCGGCCCGTAGACCATGTAGGAGTGGCCGGTCACCCAGCCGACGTCGGCGGTGCACCAGTAGACGTCGGTCTCCGGCTTGAGGTCGAAGACGCTCCAGTGCGTGTACGACGTCCCGACGAGGTAGCCGCCGGTGGTGTGCAGGATGCCCTTCGGCTTGCCGGTCGTGCCGGAGGTGTACATGACGTAGAGCGGGTGCTCGGCGTCGTGCATCTCGGGGGTGTGGTCGGGTGAGGCGCCGTCGACGACGTCGTGCCACCACACGTCGGTGCCCTCGTTCCACGCGACGTCCTGACCCGTACGACGCACCACCAGCACGTTGCGCACGGTCACCTCGCCCGCGGCGTTGACCTTCTGCACGGCCTCGTCGACCGCGGGCTTGAGCGCCGACGGGGCGCCACGGCGGTAGCCGCCGTCGGAGGTGACCACGACCTCCGCGCCGCAGTCGGTGATGCGGGAGGCGAGCGCGTCGGAGGAGAAGCCGCCGAAGACCACGGTGTGCGGCGCACCCAGGCGGGCGCAGGCCAGCATCGTCACGACCGTCTCGGGGATCATCGGCATGTAGATGGCGACCCGGTCGCCCTTCTTCACGCCGAGCTCGGTGAGCGCGTTGGCGGCCCGCGAGACCTCGTCCTTGAGCTGGGCGTAGGTGATGTCGCGGGTGTCGTCGGCCGGCTCGCCGACCCAGTGCAGGGCGACCTTGTCGCCGCGACCGGCGTCGACGTGGCGGTCGACGCAGTTGACGGAGGCGTTGATCTCGCCGCCGACGAACCACTTCGCGAAGGGCGGGTTGCTCCAGTCGAGCACCTGGTCCCACTTCTTGCCCCAGTCGAGGCGCTCGGCGGCCTCGGCCCAGAACGCTTCACGGTCTCCTGCCGCGCGGTCGTACGCCTCCGCCTTCACGTTGGCGTCGGCGGCGAGCTCCGCCGGCGGCTCGAAGCGCCGGTTCTCGTGCAGCAGGTTCGACAGGGTCTCGTCGGCCATGAGGGGTGTCCCTTCGCGGTGGCTTGTGATGGCGATCACCCCAAAGGTATTCCGCGTCACAGGAGGTCGGTAGATGCGGTCCCGCCAGCGGCCTCCTTGGTGCGGTGAGCGGTCCCGCGGGCGGGACCACCGGCGTACGCCCACAGCCGCGTGCGCGACCACCGTGAGGTTGTGAGGACAAGTTCACAGTTGCGTCGCAGCGACGCCGAACCAGCCGAAACCTCACGGCAGGAGCGTGGTGCCACACCACTGACCGAGGAGAGACCATGAGCACTGCCGCCACGCAGCGCCGCACCGGACGCTGGATCGACGACTGGAGGCCCGAGGACGAGACGTTCTGGGCCGAGACCGGGCAGAAGGTGGCCCGCCGCAACCTCGCGGTCTCCATCTTCGCCGAACACCTGGGCTTCTCGGTCTGGCTGATCTGGTCGGTCTCGTCGGCCTACCTGCTGGCGTCAGGCTTCGAGTTCACTCCGCAGGAGCTCTTCTTCCTGATCGCCCTGCCCAACCTGGTCGGCTCGCTGCTGCGGGTGCCCTACACGCTGGCGGTGCCGATCTTCGGGGGCCGCAACTGGACCATCGCCTCTGCGCTGCTGCTGCTCATCCCGTCGGGCCTCTTCGTGGTCGCCGTGCAGAACCAGGCCACCCCTACTGGGTCTTCTGCCTGATCGCGGCGACCGCCGGCTTCGGCGGCGGCAACTTCGCCTCGTCGATGGCCAACATCAACTTCTTCTACCCGGCCGCCAAGAAGGGCGCCGCGCTCGGCCTCAACGCCGCCGGCGGCAACCTCGGCGTCGCGCTGATCCAGTTCGGCCTGCCGGTCGTCATCGGTGGCGCCGGCGTCTTCGGCCTGGTCAAGGCCAGCGACGGCGGCATCCACCTCGAGCGCGCGGGCTGGGTGTACGTCGTCCTCTCGCTCGTCGCCGCCCTCCTCGCGTTCCGCTACATGGACAACCTGTCCACCGCCGAGTCGAAGCCGCGCGAGCAGCTCTCGGTGCTCAAGGAGCGTCACACCTGGATCATGGCCTTCCTCTACATCGGCACCTTCGGCTCCTTCATCGGCTACTCCGCCGCGATGCCGCTGCTGATCAAGCTCAACTTTTTCGTGCCGACGCCCGCCCCGACCGGCACCGGCATCAACTTCGCCTACTACGCCTTCCTCGGTGCGCTCGTCGGGTCGCTGACCCGCCCCTTCGGCGGCTGGCTGGCTGACAAGTTCGGCGGCGCCCGCGTCACCGTCTACGTCTTCGGTGCCATGGTCCTCGGCACCCTCGGCGTGCTCTGGACGCTGACGCAGCTCACCCCCAACCCGACGGCCGACCCGGCGATCGCGCTTGACAACCAGGCGTGGTTCCCGGCCTTCCTGGCCTTCTTCCTCTTCGTCTTCGCCGCGACCGGCATCGGCAACGGCTCGACCTACCGGATGATCCCGACGATCTGGCGCACCAAGGCGCTCGAGGCCTGCGACGGCACCGAGGCCGGCCGCACCGCCGCCGTCGCCAAGGCCACCAAGTCGGCCTCCGCCGCCATCGGCATCATCGGCGCGGTCGGCGCCATCGGTGGCTTCCTGATCCCGATGATCTTCGGCGCCCCGTGGGTGGAGGACCCGGTCGCCGCCGTGCGCAGCGCCTTCGTCGTCTTCGCCGGCTTCTACGTGGTCTGCGGCTTCGTCACCTGGACCGTCTACCTTCGTCGCAGCGTGCTCGTCGCCCGCTTCCCGAGCCTCGCCCCTGCAGGAGTCTGAGCATGGTCGTTGACGGCAGAGCCCCCTCGTCGACCACCACCCACTGCCCCTACTGCTCCCTGCAGTGCGGCATGCGCCTCGAGCGCGTCGGACGGACCCTCCAGGTCGCCGAGTGGGCGGAGTTCGGGGTCAACGAGGGGGCGCTGTGCCGCAAGGGCCGCACCGCCACGGGGCTGCGCGGCCACCGCGAACGGCTCACCACGCCACTGGTCCGTGACCCCGCGACGGGCGAGTTCCGGGCAGCCGGATGGGACGAGGCGCTCGACCTCGTCGCCGCCCGGCTCGCCGAGATCCAGGCCGAGTCCGGCCCTGACAGCATCGCCGTCTTCGGCGGCGGCGGACTCACCAACGAGAAGGCCTACGCGCTCGGCAAGTTCGCCCGGACCGTGCTGCGCACCAGCCAGATCGACTACAACGGCCGCTGGTGCATGTCGTCGGCCGCCACCGCCGCCAACCTCTCCTTCGGCCTCGACCGCGGCCTGCCCTTCCCGCTGCGCGACGTCGAGACCGCCGACCTGGTCGTGCTCGTCGGCTCCAACATGGCCGAGACCATGCCCCCCGCAGCCCGTCACCTCGACCGTCTGCGCGCGAGCGGCGGGAGGCTCGTGGTCGTCGACCCGCGGCGTACGCCCACGGCCGAGCGCGCCGACCTCGTCCTGCAGCCCGTGCCCGGCACCGACCTCGCGCTGGCGCTCGGGGTGCTGCACCACCTCGTCGCCACCGGCGCCGTCGACGAGGAGTACGTCGCCGCGCGCACCACCGGCTTCGACGACGTACGCCGCTCGGTCACCGCGTGGTGGCCCGAGCAGGTCGAGCGGGTGACCGGCGTGCCCGCGGACGACGTCCGGGCGCTCGCCGACCTGTTGGCTGCCCACCCGAAGGCGATGATCCTCACCGCCCGCGGCGCCGAGCAGCAGTCGCAGGGCACCGACACCGTGCTGGCCTGGATCAACGTGGCGCTCGCCCTCGGGCTGCCGGGGCGCGAGGGCGCCGGGTGGGGCTGCCTCACCGGCCAGGGCAACGGCCAGGGCGGGCGCGAGCACGGGCAGAAGGCCGACCAGCTGCCCGGCTACCGCTCGATCGAGGATCCGGCCGCCCGCGCCCACGTCGCCGAGGTGTGGGGCGTCGACCCCGCCACGATCCCCGGCAAGGGCCGCTCGGCCTACGAGCTGCTGGAGGCGCTGGGCCAGGCGGACGGACCGCGCAGCCTGCTGGTCTTCGGCTCCAACATCGTCGTCTCCGCACCGCGCGCCAGCCACGTCACCGAGCGGCTCGCCTCGCTCGACCTGCTCGTCGTCGCCGACATCGTGCTCAGCGAGACGGCCGCGATGGCCGACGTGGTCCTGCCGGTCACCCAGTGGGCCGAGGAGACCGGCACGATGACCAACCTTGAGGGCCGCGTCATCCTGCGGCAGCGGGGCGGTCGCGCCGCCCGAGGGCGTACGCAGCGACCTCGACGTCATCGCCGGGTTGGCCCACCGGTTCGGCTCGTCGCTCGACTTCCCGACCGACCCCGAGAAGGTCTTCGCCGAGCTCGGCCGCGCGTCGGCCGGGGGGGGCCGACTACTCCGGCATCACCTACGACCGGATCCGCGACGAGCAGGGCGTCTTCTGGCCGTGCCCGGCGACGCCGGAAGGGGCCGCGCCGCACCCCGGCACGACCCACCTCTTCGCCGACCGCTTTGCCACCCCGGACGGTCGGGCCCGCTGCCACGTCGTCGAGCACCGCGGCGCCGCCGAGGTGCCGGACGCCGACTACCCGCTGCACCTGACCACCGGGCGGGTGCTGGCGCAGTACCAGTCCGGCGCCCAGACCCGCCGGATCAAGGAGCTGCCCGACAGTGGCCCGTTCATCGAGGTGCACCCGCTGGTGGCCGCCCGGCTCGGGATCGACGACGGCTCGCTGGTCACGCTCACCACCCGCCGCGGTGACCTGCGCGCGGCCGCCAAGGTGGTCGACACGATCCGCGAGGACACCGTCTTCGTGCCCTTCCACTGGGCGGGGGTCAACCGGCTCGTCAACGACGCCCTCGACCCGCGCAGCCGGATGCCGGAGTTCAAGGTCTGCGCGGCCGCGCTGAAGGTGGGAGGCCACCGATGAGCCCTGCAGGGGAGCGGCGGATCGTCGTCGTCGGCGCCGGGATGGCCGCCGCCCGCCTGGTCGAGGGGCTGGTCGCGCGCGGCCTCGGGCCGCAGGTCACCGTGCTGGGCAAGGAGCACCACGCCCCCTACAACCGGATCCTGCTCTCGGCGGTCCTCGAGGGCACCCACGACGCCGGCGCGCTGACCCTGCGCGACCCGGCCTGGTTCGCCGAGCACGGCGTCGACCTGCGCCTGGGGGTGCGGGTCGTGGAGGTCGACCGGGGGCGCCGCGTCGTGCGTACGGTTGACGACACGGGTGCGGAGGCCGAGGTCGCCTTCGGTCGCCTCGTCCTGGCCACCGGGCTGATCCCCAAGCTGCCGCCGATCCGTGGGGTGGTCGACCGCAAGGGCCACCTGCACCCGAAGGTGCACGCCTTCCGGACGATGGCCGACTGCCGCGACCTGCTCGCCGTGCTGCCCGACGCGAGGCGGGCCGTCGTCGTCGGCGGCGGGCTGCTCGGCCTCCAGGTCGCCCGTGCGCTCGCCGGCCGCGGCCTCGCCTGCGAGGTCGTCGAGGGCTCGGAGCACCTGATGAGCCGTCAGCTCTCCGCGCCGGGCGGACAGGCGCTCGCCCGCGACCTGCGCCGCCTCGGCACCAGCGTCTACACCGGGTCGCGCGCGGTGAGGCTGACTGACGAGGGACTGGTGCTCGACAACGGCTTCACGCTGTCGACCGACCTCGTCATCCTCACCGCGGGAGGACGCCCGGCGATGGCGCTCGCGCGTGACGCGGGCCTGACCGTACGCCGCGGGGTCGTCGTCGACTCCCCCTCGCCTCGGTCGACGACCCCGAGATCCACGCGATCGGCGACTGTGCCGAGTTCGTCGACGCCGAGGGTGTGGCGCGGACCACCGGCTTCGTCTCACCGGCCTGGGAGCAGGCGAGCCTGCTGGCCGAGATCCTCGCCGGGGAGGAGCGCGCCTACCGCGGCTCGCGCAGCGTCGCCCGGCTCCGCGCCACCGACCTCGACGTGGCCGTGCTCGGCGAGCCGGAGGAGATGAACGCCGACGAGCAGACCGAGGTCGTCGAGATCTTCAACCCGCTCGCTGGCTCCTACCGCAAGCTGGTGGTGCGCCACGGCGTGATCGTGGCCGCCACCCTGGTGGGCGACCTCAGCCACGTCGGGCTGATCACCCAGCACTACGACCGCGGCACCCGCCTGGGGCCCGACGAGCCCGGCGCGCTGCTGATGCCACCGCGCCCGACCGGGCCCACGCGGCTGCACGACTCCACCGAGATCTGCTCCTGTGCCGGCGTGAGTGCCGGCGAGGTCCGCGCCTGCTCGTCGCTGGAGCAGGTGGTCGAGACGACACGGGCGACCACCGGTTGCGGCGGCTGCAAGGAGGCGGTCTGCCAGCTGCTGGGGACCACGACTCCGCAGGAAGCTCGCGCCCTCGGCTGAGCGTCTGACGCTCAGGTGGGTCACCGCAACGCAGGAGTTTCCTTCCGGGGCGAGCGTGAGGCGGTCTCCACCTGCCGGGACCACGACTCAGAAGGAAGCTCGCGCACTCAACTGACCGTCCGACGCTCAAGCGGCGCACCGCAGCGCAGGAGTTTCCTTCCGGGGCGAGGGCGAGGGCGAGCGCGAGGCGAGCCGCGACGAAAAGGCGGTGCCAAGCGCTCAGGAGCCGCTTCCCGAAGGCGTCCAGGGCAGTTGGCACCGCCTTCTCGTGCCGCACCCACGCCTGCACGGCTTGAGCTGAGAGGTTGTGAGGTGAATGTGCGCGAAGCGAAACAGAAGGTCACCTCGGTGACAACATCCGCTCCCTAGCGTCCTTCCCAAGCAAGGGAAGGAAGAGCCATGACGCACCTGCGCAAGCACCTCGTGGTCGTCGGCCACGGCATGGTCGGTCACCGATTCGTCCAGGCCGCGATCGAGCGGGGCCTCACCGAGACCCACGACATCACCGTGATCGGTGAGGAGCGGCTGCCCGCCTACGACCGGGTCGCGCTCACCTCCTTCTTCGAGGTCGGCGCCGACGCGCTCAGCCTGCTGCCGGAGGGTTCCTACGACGACCCCCGCGTACGCCTGCTCACCGGCATCGAGGTCACCGATCTCGACACGACCGCCCGCAGCGTGACTCTGGCAGGCGGCGAGGTGCTGGCGTACGACGTGTGCGTGCTCGCCACGGGCGCCGCACCGTTCGTGCCGCCGGTGCCCGGCCACGACCTGCCGGGTTGCTTTGTCTACCGCACGATCGACGACCTGGAGGCGATCCGCGAGGCGGCCGCCACCGCGAAGGTCGGCGCCGTGATCGGCGGTGGACTGCTCGGGCTGGAGGCCGCCAACGCGCTGGCCCAGCTCGGTCTGGAGACCCACGTCGTCGAGATGGCGCCGCGCCTGATGGCGGTCCAGGTCGACGACGCCGGTGGCGCGATGCTGCGCCGCCACATCGAGAAGCTCGGGCTCACCATCCACGCCGGCGCCATGACCAAGGGGGTCGTCGAGGCCGACGGCCGCGCCGCCGGACTCACCCTGGCCGACCGCGACGAGCCGGTGCCGGCCGAGGTCGTCGTCTTCTCCGCCGGCATCCGCCCCCGCGACGCGCTGGCCCGCACCGCCGGCCTGGAGGTCGCCGAGCGCGGCGGCGTCCTGGTCGACGAGCAGTGTCGAACCTCCGACCCGCACGTCTACGCGATCGGGGAGTGCGCCGCCCCCGCCGGCAAGATGTACGGCCTGGTCGCACCGGGCTACGCGATGGCCGAGGTCGTCGCCGACGCCCTGCTCGCCGGGCCCGGCACCTTCACCGGCGCCGACATGTCCACCAAGCTCAAGCTGATGGGCGTCGACGTCGCCTCCTTCGGTGACGCCTTCGCGACCACCCCCGACAGCCTCGAGCTCACCTACTCCGACGCCGTCACCGGCGTCTACAAGAAGCTCGTCATCTCCGACGACGGCACCCGGCTGCTGGGCGGCATCCTGGTCGGCGACGCGTCGGCGTACGGGATCCTCCGCCCGATGGCGGCCTCGGGCCTGCCGCTCCCCGCCAACCCGGAGGAGCTGATCCTCCCGGCCAGCAGCGGCAGCAGCGTCGACGTCGGCCTCCCCGACGAAGCGGTCATCTGCTCCTGCAACAACGTCACCAAGGCCGAGATCACCGACCGCGTCGCCCGCGACGACGACCCGTGCGCCGACGCCGCCTGCGTCACCGCCTGCTCCAAGGCCGGCGCCACCTGCGGCTCCTGCAAGCCGCTGGTCAAGAAGATCGTCGAGGACTGGTTCACCTCGGTCGGGCGGACCGTCGACACCTCGATGTGCGAGCACTTCGCGATGACCCGCGCCGAGCTCTACGACTTGGTCGCGGTGCACGGCCACACCCGCTTCGACGACGTGGTCGCCGCCCACGGCCGCGGCCGCGGCTGCGAGATCTGCAAGCCCGCGATCGCCTCGATCCTGGCCAGCCTGCTCAACCACCACGTGCTCGACGACGACGCCTTCGCGCTCCAGGACACCAACGACCGCTACCTGGCCAACATCCAGAAGAACGGCTCCTACTCGGTCGTCCCGCGCATCCCCGGCGGCGAGGTCACCCCCGAGGGGCTGATCGTGATCGGTGAGGTGGCCCGCGACTACGGGCTCTACACGAAGATCACCGGCGGCCAGCGGATCGACCTCTTCGGCGCCCGCATGGAGGACCTTCCGGCGATCTGGACGCGGCTGGTCGACGCCGGCTTCGAGTCCGGCCACGCCTACGGCAAGTCGCTGCGCACGGTGAAGTCGTGCGTCGGCTCGACCTGGTGCCGCTTCGGCGTCCAGGACTCCACGTCGATGGCGATCGCGTTGGAGCTGCGCTACCGCGGCCTGCGCTCGCCGCACAAGCTCAAGGGCGGCGTCTCCGGCTGCGCCCGCGAGTGCGCGGAGGCCCGCGGCAAGGACTTCGGCGTGATCGCCACCGAGAAGGGCTGGAACCTGTACGTCGGGGGCAACGGCGGCGCCGTGCCCGCCCACGCGCAGCTGCTGGCCAGCGACCTCGATGACGAGACGCTGGTCCGCTACGTCGATCGCTTCCTCATGTACTACATCCGCACCGCCGACCGCCTGCAGCGCACCTCCACCTGGGTCGACTCGCTCGACGGCGGGCTGGAGCGGGTGCGCGAGGTCGTCGTCGACGACGTGCTCAGCCTCGGCAGCGAGCTGGAGGCGGCGATGGCGCGGCACGTAGGGACGTACTTCGACGAGTGGAGGGCGACGCTGGAGGACCCGGCCAAGCTGGCCCGCTTCACCTCCTTCGTCAACGCCCCCGACGTGCCCGACCCGCACATCACCTTCGACACCCAGCGCGACCAGATCGTGCCGGCCACCTCGACCGGCCCGGTGCTGGTGGCGGCCTCGATCCCCGTCGGCGCCCCTGTGGGCGGTGCCCGATGAGCAGCCCGCAGGTGGGGGCCGTGGCCGCGGACGTCACTGGCGAGATGGTCGCGGTCTGCCGGGTCGAGCAGGTGCCCGTCGAGGGTGGCGTGGCGGCCCTGGTCGGCGGGAGGGCGATCGCGATCTTCCGGACATTCGACGGAAACGTGCACGCAACCTCCAACTACGACCCTTGGTCGCACGCCTCGGTGATGTCGCGGGGGATCGTCGGCTCACGGGGCGACGTGCCCTACGTGGCCTCCCCGATGCACAAGCAGGCCTTCGACCTCCGCTCCGGCACCTGTCTCGACGACGAGACGGTGCGGCTGGCCGTGCACGACGTCCGCGTCGTCGACGGCGTGGTGTGGGTGGGGGAGGAGGTCACCGCCGGGCAGGGAGGCTGCGTGTGACGCCACTGGGGACACTGATGGGATCGGTCAGACCAGCGCCGAGAGATCATGGGGACATGGTCTCCCCCGACGCTGATGGTCACCCCCCGCTGCACGGCTTCCGGATCGGGGTGACCGCGGCCCGCAAGGTCGAGGAGCAGATCCAGCTCTTCACCCGCCGCGGGGCCGAGGTCGTGTGGGGTCCGGCGCTCTCGCTCGAGCCCCACCTGGTCGATGCCGACACCTTGCGGGCGGCCACCGAGCGCGTGCTCGCAGAGCCCGTCGACATCTTCCTAGCCACCACCGGCGTCGGGATGAAGGGCTGGTTCACCGCCACCCAGGAGTGGGGCCTGTACGACGCCCTGGTCGCCGCGCTCGGCGAGGCCGAGATCCTGGCGCGTGGCCCCAAGAGCATGGGCGTGCTGCGACGTCACGGCCTGCGTGAGCTCTGGTCGCCCGACTCGGAGTGCTTCGACGACGTGCTCGCCCACCTGCGCGGGCGCGACCTCAGCGGCAGGCGGATCGTCGTGCAGGAGCACGGCCAGGACCTCTCGATGGTCGCCCACGCGCTGCGCCGCCAGGGGGCTCGCGTCGAGACGGTCGCGATCTACCGGGTCGAGCGTGCCGAGGACCCGGCCCGCCTCTTCGCGCTGATCGACCAGATCGCCGACTGCTCGCTCGACGCCGTCACCTTCACCGCCGCCCCGGCCGTGGCCGCGCTGATGGAGGCCGCCGCCTCGGTCGGGCGCCGTGACGACGTGGTCTCCGCCTTCCAGTCCGACGTGCTCGCCTGCTGCGTCGGCCCGGTCGCCGCGGCCGCCTTCGAGCGCCACGGCGTGCCGACGGTCTACCCCGAGCGCTCCCGCCTCGGGGCGATGGTCCGGCTGCTCGAGACCGAGCTGCCGCTGCGTCGCCAGGGGCTGTCGATCTCGCTGGCCACCGGGTCGACGTTGCTGCTGCACGGTGACGCGGTGCTGCTCGACGGCGTGGAGGTGCACCTGTCGGGCTCGCCGCTGGCCGTGCTCAACGCCCTGGTCACCAACCCCGGCCAGGTGGTCTCGCGCGCCGACCTGCTGGCCCACCTGCCGAGCGGCGGCGCCGGCTCCGAGCACGCCGTCGAGATGGCGGTCGCCCGCCTGCGTTCGGCCCTGGGCACCCGCGCGGTGCAGACCGTGATCAAGCGTGGCTACCGGCTGGCGGTGGAGTGATGGACCAGCCCGACAGTCCCAGCACCCACCAGCTGGTGACGGTGGCCCACGGCACCCGGCACGCCCCCGGCAACGAGGTCGCGCGTGAGCTCACCGCCCTGGCCGGCGACCTGATGGGCGTGCCCGCGACCACCGCCTACGTGGAGCTGTGCGAGCCGCTGCTGACCGACGTCATGGAGGCCGCCACCGAGCCGTCGGTCGTGGTCCCGCTGCTGCTGTCGACCGGCTTCCACATGTCCACCGACATCCCCAACGCCGTCGACCGCGCGAGTGTCCCGGTGGCCCTGGCGCCGGCCCTGGGCCCCGACCCGATGCTGGCTCGCGTGCAGGTCGTGCGACTGCTGCTGGCCGGCGCCCGTCCCGGCCAGGACGTCGTGATGGTGGCTGCCGGCTCCCGCGACCGCGCCGCCGTCGCCGACCTCGAGCAGGCCCGTGACCACCTCGCCGCGGCGTGGGCGGGCAGCGTACGTGTGGCGGCGTTGGCGGGTCCGCTGCCGCGACCCGTCGACGTCGTACGCCCGGGCGACGCGGTGTCGCCCTACCTGCTGGCCGAGGGGTTCTTCGCCGGGCGGGTGCGCGACGAGTGCTACGCCGCCGGGGTGGTGGCCCCCGTCCTGGGGCCGCACCCGTTGATCGCGGAGCTCGTTGCCGAGCGGGCGCGGGCTGCGGTGGGTGGCGCCGCGCCTGTCTCCTGAACCGCCAACCAACCCGTGATCGGTGAAACCAGAACGACGGTTGGCGGCGGCGGATCG
Source organism: Nocardioides daphniae (assembly GCF_004777465.1). Lineage (NCBI taxonomy): Bacteria > Bacillati > Actinomycetota > Actinomycetes > Propionibacteriales > Nocardioidaceae > Nocardioides > Nocardioides daphniae. The sequence goes on along the minus strand of NZ_CP038462.1, from coordinate 3,300,496 downwards.
GGGGGTACCTGCCGTGAGGGCGGGGACGGACCCCGCCGCTACGAAGGGGGAACGACATGCGCATCTCGGGCGCAGGCACCACCCGGCTCCTGGCCACCGCAGTGGCCACGGGGATCGGCATCACGCTGCTGACCGGCTCACCCGGCCAGGCAGGCACGACGGTCAGGGCTGACGAGGCCGACAGGGCCACGACGGCCAGGGCTGCCACCACGGTCTACTCGACCGGCTTCGACAGCCTCGAGGGCTGGACCACCGTCAAGGCCTTCCGGGTGGGGCCGGAGGGCAAGTCGAAGGCGATCTACCGCGCCTTCAACGTCAGGGCTGACGGCGCGCTCAGCATCACCACGCGCCGCCACTGCACCAAGAAGGGCCAGAAGCCGTCGCTGAAGAACGCCAGCGTCAAGCCCTGCGGCAAGAACCGCCAGACCAAGTACAGCTCCGGCCGCGTCGAGAAGGACCTGCCCGTCGCGGCCGGCTCCAACTACGAGATGGAGTT